>JANWHX010000298.1 GCA_025450235.1 Chitinophagaceae bacterium
AAACTCATCGGGTGAAAGTGGGAGAAAAGGAACTTTATTCGATTCAGTGCGAGTATATATTCAATAAACATCCTGAAGTGTTCCGGACCGCATTGGTGGGAGTAAATGGCAAAGCAATATTATGTGTGGAAACAGAAAAAAATGGTACATCCATAAACCAGGTAAAACTTAAATCGGAGTTGTTGGCCGTCGCAGTGGCCCATCCGTTAACAAGAGACATAGATACTATACTATTTCATCCCGGCTTTCCGGTTGATATCCGGCATAATGCCAAAATCATTCGTGAAAAACTTGCGGTTTGGGCAAAAAATAAATTGGCATGAAGATTTTTGTAACTGGTGGAGGTGGATTTTTAGGAATCGCAATCGTACGCCGGCTGTGCGCAGGGGGACATGTAGTGGTTACCTTTTCCAGGAAGTATCATCCCTCATTAAATCAATTGGGGGTTATGCATATCCAGGGCGATCTCTCGGAATACAATGTATTGAAAGAAGCAATGACCGGCTGTGAAGCGGTCTTTCATGTTGCAGCTAAAACGGGTATATGGGGCAGGTATAAAGATTTTTACAAGACCAATGTCACAGGTACAGAAAACATTCTGCAGGCATGCCGTGAATTGAGAATTCATTATCTCGTTTATACCAGTTCTCCAAGCGTGGTGTACAACGGTAAAGATATGGAAGGCTTTAATGAAAGTCTTCCCTATCCTGAAAAATACAATGCCTGGTATCCGAAAACAAAAGCAATCGCAGAAAAACTTGTTATGAATGCCAATAGTGATGCTCTTAAAACAGTCTCGCTGCGTCCTCACCTGATCTGGGGCCAGGGAGATCCTCATTACATTCCTAAGTTGTTTAAGAAAGCAAAAGCAGGTAAACTATTTATTCTTGGCAAATCCCCGAATCTCGTAGATTGTATATATATTGACAATGCAGCCAAAGCACATTTGCAAGCTTTTGATAAACTATTTAGGAACCCTAATCAAGTAGAAGGAAAAACCTATTTCATTTCACAAGGCGATCCAATTCCTATTTTAGAACTGATCAACAAATTGTTAGCCACAGGCGGATTCCCACCTGTTACCAAATACCTGTCTCCCAGGATTGCCCGCATTGCGGGTCGGCTTCTGGAAACGATCTACCGGATTTTCGGAATTTCCGATGAACCGCCCATTACTCTTTTTCTTGCTCAACAACTCTCTACATCGCACTGGTACGACATATGCGCAGCGAAGCAAGATATTGGGTACGAAGCAGAGGTTTCTTTAGAAGAAGGTATGGAGAGATTGCGGGCCTGGGTTTCCAAGACCTCTGATTGAATTCTATTAAAATCGTAGTTTTAAACTGAGGTAATAAATCAGTCTTTGCTTTAATGATTTTTTCTCAATGAAATAATTCCTGTGAATATTTGAAAAATGGGTAAAGCTGGTTTAATTAAAAAACGCTGCTTATGTGTTTTTCAGCAGGTGCAAGTTTTGCGGTTGGAGCGGGCCTGATAGGTCCGGGATATTATGCTATTAGGCATACCGAAACCCGGGGAATGTTGGCATTTGCCTGTACACCTATTGTATTTAGTTTCCATCAAATCGCAGAAGGCTTTTTGTGGTTGTCTTTAAGAAATCCTGATTTCGCATCCTGGTATAAACCGGCTCTTTATGGCTACTCATTCATTTCTCAGCCAATCTGGCCTATTTGGGCCCCACTTACAATGTGGTTGATGGAAACAGATCATCGCAGAAAAAAAATTTTATACTACTTTTTGTTATTAGGTATAGCTTCATCACTATATATGTTCTTTTGCCTTGTTACTTATGATATTTCGGCCGTTGTGGAGAACCATCATATCCGATACTACCGGGATTTTCCATATCTTAATATTATGCGGCCGGTTAATTTTGTGACCATTGCTATTGCTCCATTTCTTTCTACTTTACGCTATACGAAATTACTGGCTGCTGCTATGCTGGTCTCGTTGATCATTTCTTACTTTTTTTTCACGAACTACTTAATTTCTGTCTGGTGTTTTTTTGCAGCCATTTTGAGCTTGCTGATAATTTTAGTAGTTAAATCCAATCCCCCATCTGTTAATAAACCTTCACCGACTTAATTTGAGTAAACATTCTACTCAATGCGAATAACGACCTGGTGTATTATGAGAAGTTGATTAGAGAAATTTTATTGCCTGTTTTGCGGGGTTTATTGTTTTATCCTCCTATAGTACGTCGTTATTTAATCTTACTTAAGTTGTTCAGCCAGTTCGGCGATTGTCTGATGTTCAAAAATTGTTTCGGGATTTATATGAAACCCGGCTAAGCTTGCAATTGCCACCACCTGGAGACTTTGAATTGAAGCACCACCGAGATCAAAAAAGTTATCATGGATGCCCACTTGCTCCACATTAAGTATATTTTGCCAAATGTCAGCCAAAATTTGTTCCACCTCATTTCGCGGTGCAACATACCCTGTGAGTTGACCAACATCCCCAGGCAACGGCAATGACCTGCGATCTATTTTGCCATTGGGTGTCAAGGGTAAATTATTCATTTGTATGAAGGCAGCAGGAATCATATAGCCAGGTAACTTTTTTCTCAGGAAATCCTGCAACTCACCGACGTTTGATGATTGATCATTCTTAGGTACAAAGTATGCCACCAATCGTTTGTCTCCGGAAGTTTCAGTTCGGGTAATCACGAGAGCATCATTAATTGAGGGATGTTGTACCAGGACTGATGCAATTTCACCCAATTCAATACGGTTACCATTGATCTTTACCTGGTCGTCAGTTCGTCCGAGAATTTCGATCGAAAAATCTGGTAAATAACGGGCCCGGTCACCTGTTTTATATAATCGGGCTCCTGGTTTGGAATTGAAACAATCAGGAATAAACTTTTCATTGGTTAATTGAGTTTGGTTAAGATACCCCTGCGCCAACCCTTCACCGCCGATGTGCAACTCTCCGCGCACGCCTATAGGCGATGGTTGCATATAACGATCCAATATATACATCTGTGTATTGCCAATAGCTTGTCCGATTGTAACTGACGCATCTCCTTTTTGCAATTGATTCACCGAAGACCACACAGTTGTTTCCGAGGGGCCGTACATGTTCCATAAACTGCTAACACGATCCAAAAGCTGATTGGCCAATTTTCGGGTTAATACATCACCACCGCAAAGTGCTTTTAATCCGGGCCTGCCTGACCAACCCGAATCGATAAGTACTTGCCAGGTTGCAGGTGTGGCCTGCATCGTATTCACATGATATTTGTTGATTGCCTGATCGATCAATAATGGGTTTGTAGTAATTTCTTTCCCCGCTACAACTACAGTCGCTCCGGCGATTAAGGGCAGGAACAATTCCAGAATTGCAATGTCAAAAGAAATAGGAGTCACAGATAAAAACACATCGTCTTTATTGATTCCTGGTCGCGCATGCATTGACCAAAGGAAATTTACCAGTGCGCGGTGATGCACGATGACCGCTTTCGGTTGTCCCGTTGAGCCAGATGTATAAATAATGTAAGCGGGATTATCTGAAGCAATAAAGGTTTGGAGATTTGAACACTCTCCTGTTGTTGAAAGTCTATCTTCATTCAAATTGACAATATGTATATTAGTCTCTCTGAGTGATCCTGTATCAACATTCGTCAATAATACCTGTACATGCGCATCTTCGAGAATGAATTTCACCCGTTCTGCTGGAAAGGAAGTATTAATCGGTACATATGCACCGCCTGCTTTTAATACACCCAACAGTGTCTCTGCAATTTCTAAAGTTTTTTCCATGAAGATGCCAACAGGGATACCTGGTCCGACACCCAATAACTGCAGATGTCTCGCCAACCGGTTTGCACGGTGGTTTAGTTCGAGATATGTTATCGAAGTATCATGGTAAATTACTGCAACAGCACCTGGCGTTTTTTGCACCTGTTCTTCAAAAAGCTGATGTAAACATTTGTCGCGGGGAAAATCTATCTGAGTCTGATTCAGCCCGTAAATAATGTGGCGCAACTCTTCCTCAGTCACTATCTTCAATCCGGAAATCGGGCAATCAGGTTTTGCGAGGGCACCCTGCAGGAGCATTTGAAAAGAACCAAACATCCTGGCAATAGTCTCCGGAGTAAACAGATCAGAATTATATTCAACCGTACAGCGGTATTGACCTTCTGCCTTAGTCATCATTAATGTAAGATCAAATTGGGAAACACCGCGATCAATCTCCAGGGGAACTATTTTAAGATCCTGAATTTCCAGGTTAGGCATTGGCGAACTTTGCAGATTAAAAATCACCTGGAAAATTGGTGTCCGGCTAAGATCCCGTTTTGGCTTCAACTCTTCAACGAGTTTTTCAAAAGGGAGATCCTGGTGGGCATATGCCTCTAATGAGACGTGCCTAACCCGTTTGAGCAATTCACGAAAACAGGGATCACCTGCGAGGCTTGTGCGGAAAACGATTGTATTTATAAAAACACCAATCAGGTTTTCAATTTCGCTCAGATTACGATTAGCAACAGGACTTCCCACTAAAATATCATCCTGGCCACTATAACGGTGGAGCAGGATGTTAAACGCTGTCAGCAGAGTCATAAACGAAGTGACGTCTTCCTGTTGGCTAAACTTTTCAAGTGCTTCTGCTAAATTCCTGGAGAATATAAAACGATAGGTCCCTCCTGAGAAGGTTTGTCTTGCGCCGCGTTGTTGATCGGTTGGCAATTCCAGAACCGGAAGTTCCCCGCTTAATTTTTTTTTCCAATAGTTCATTGATGATTGCATCGCATCTCCCGGTAAAGTATCGGTTTGCCAATGAGAAAAGTCAGCATATTGGATAGGCAGTTCAGGTAGTTGGAGTGATTTACCGATAGTGATATTTTGATAGAACATCGTTAGCTCCCGGAGGAACACGCCCAAGGACCAACCATCAGCAATGGTATGATGAACAGAAATGAGTAATAAATAATTCTCTTCGCTTAAAACAAAAAGTTTAAGGCGTATCAAAGGGGCATGAGTCAGGTCAAATGGCTGTAAAACTTCTTTTTCCGCGAGGCGGTGTGCTTTGGTTTCCCGTTCTTTAATTTCGATATTCTGCAAATCGACGATTGGAATCGTGATCCTGCAATCAGCCAAAACTTCAGGAGTTGGTAATCCTTCATTGAATGGGAAGCACGTACTCAATACATCTTGACGGGCAATGATCTCATTGGCACTTTGTTCCAGTGCTGCAAGATCAAGTTGGCCTTTGAGCTCCAGAAGAATCGAGAGATTATTAACAGCAGTACCCCGTTCAAGCAACTCAAGAAATAGCTGGCGCTGTTGTGGAAAGGAAAGCCGGGCCGGACTATTTAAAGGACGCCGGGGAATTGTCGATGTAGTACCATTCAATTTCCCATGAAGCCATTTTGTTAATAATGCACTTTTCGCTTCCGAGAGATTCTTCTTATTCATATTAATAGCCTCATTTCGAAAGTTGTCGCTGTGCTTCCTCCTCAGTCATTTCTTCAATCTTGCTCAGGATCTCCGCTTCTAACATTTCCGCCAGTCGTTCAATGGTAAAGGCCGGGAAAGCGTCTTGCGGATTGATTCGTATTCCAAATGTTTTTTGAGCCAATGTTAAGACTTGTGCGGCAAGTACTGAGTCACCGCCGAGTTCAAAAAAAGAATCGTGGATACCGACACTATCGATATGAAGACTTTGTCGCCATAACTCTGCGAGTTTACGCTCAATCTCATTTTGTGGAGCGACATACTTCTGCCGCAATTTCGGTCGGGCATAAAGACGGCTAACATGAGTTTCGCTGCCCCCAACTTCTGAAAGAAACGGCATACCTGCAGCCGTCGGGTAAAGTTCAATCAAATTCTTCAAATCAAAGGGCAATACCATAACCTGTGGAGTTGATTCCCTGAGAAGATGTTCAAGTATTTCCAAACCCTGATCAATTTTTATGACTTTGATTAAATGTTGTGTTGAAGCATTTTGAGCCGTAAGTACCTCAGTTGCCTCGGCTGCCAATCCCACTTCAGCCCATGGACCCCAGTTGATGCTGATTCCCGGAAGTCCGAGGTTGCGACGATAATAAGTCATCGCATCAAGGTAAGCACTTGCTGCCGCATAATTACCTTGACCGGGAGAACCTAGTACTGAGACTGCAGATGAAAAAAGAATGAAGAAATCCAAAGGAAGAGTTATTGTTAAATTGTGAAGGTTCCAGGTGCCATCGACCTTTGGTGCCATGACTTTTTTCATCCGCTCAGCATTAAGATTTAGCAGGGAACCATCATCCAATACACCAGCTGCATGAATTACTCCCCGCAGTACCGGCATATCTTTTTCAATTTTATCAAATACTTGTTTCAATTGCACAAGATCACTTACATCTGCCCGGGCAATGAAAACTTCAATGCCTTCATTGCGCAATTGATTCACTAAACTCATCGCCGATGGAGATGGTTCATTCCTTCCCAATAATACAAGGTGTTTAGCGCCCCGACTCGCCATCCACTTTGCAGTTTTGAGCCCTAATCCTCCCAGGCCACCCGTAACCAGGTAGGTACTATCTGCCCGCAATGACACAGCCGGTGAACTGGACGTTATTGAGAGAGTGAAGGGTAATAACCGATGAACAAATCGAACTCCTGCACGAAAGGCGACCTGGTCTTCACTATCATTTATTGAAATTTGTTTGATAAGTAGTTGAACACTTTCGGCATCAGGTTGAAAAAGATCAAGATCAATACGGTTACAATTGAGTTCCGGAATCTCAAAGCTTATCACCTTTCCAAGACCCCACAAAGAAGATTGTTCAACTGCGATCGGCTGACCAGGTTCTACAGGTTGGGCGCCTCGTGTTACTACCCACAAACGCGGCATTCCGGCAAGGCGCTTTGACAAAGTTTGTACAAGATACAATACACTATTGCAGTTGTGCATTGACATTTCAGCCGCCGTCTCAAAAACTTCTGCAGGTGACGGAGGTGTTGAAAGACTCCACAAATGTATAATGCCGTACAAAGGAGATGAGTTCTCCATTATAAATTTTTCAACTTTAGCAAATAAAGAATCTCCAGGTTCATTTTCCAGGTTTTTGATAGTTTCTTTAAATGGCAAGAGGTTACAGTGATCACCACTTGCTTCAAGATGCTTCGCTAATTCTTCTCCCAGACCTTCATCGTCTGCGAATATCACCCAATGTTTTCCCTTTTGTAAAATAGCCGGCGGGGCAGTTGGCTCTTTCTGCGCTTGCCACTTTAAATGATACAACCAGGTTTCTTGCTGTGAAAGAAGATGGCGGATACGTCTGCTGGTTCGTTGAAGGCGAAAGCCAATGAATTCAGCAATGTTTTGACCGTTGCTATTTGATAAGATGATGTCAGCAATAAGAATATCCCGACCTTGCGCAGGCTCAGATCGTACTGATACATGACTCCATATCAAGCGGTCGGGTCGTGAGAAGAATCGGATGAGCTTGCATCCGGCCGGGATATAAAGATTATCTTCAAACGAAGAACTTTGTGTCGCGGCTATAACCTGTAAACAGCCATCCAATAATGCGGGGTGTATCTGATAATCCTCACTATCATATTGTGATGAATCGGGTAAACTGACTTGTCCTAAAGATTCGCCTTCTTTATTCCATATATGTTGGACAGCACGGAAACTTTTTCCGTATTGTATTCCACGAGACTGTAATGTTTGATAAAACTCTTCTGCAGTAAACTGTGAGCTGCTATGTTGAAGAATCAAATCGTTTGGAGTTTCCCTTGATACCACCAAATCATCGGAAGCGTTATTCTTAATAAAAATGGCAGCAGCATGCAGAATCCAATTTTCTTGCAGGTTCGTTCGACTATAAACACTGAATGAAAAATTATCTTCTTTATCGGCAGATAATATAGTTTGAACTAATCTCGGCATCCCGTCTTGTAAAATCATACTTTCTTGAAAAACGAAATCAGAAAGCTCATGCGAATTGTTTAAGCCAGTTTCTTTTATAGATTGCAGGGCCATTTCAATATATCCCGCAGCCGGAAAAAATATTTCATTATCTATCCGATGATCTTCCACGAATCCAAGTACCTCATCATCGAAGGTTGTTTGCCAAACAAAAGATGATGGCGAATTCGCCAGGTTCATTCGTTCACCCAACAACGGATGGGAATTCTGACCATCCTTATGTGACCAATGCCACGTTTTTTTTGAACTTGCAGAAGTTGTATCAATCCAATAACGCTGACGCAGCCAGCGGATCGGTGGGAGTTGAACATATTTTCCGCCGGTTGGATAGAGCTTGTTCCACACAAATGAAAATCCATCAGTATAAAGGGTTCCTAAAACTTTGAGTATACCTCGCCGCTCAGGCTCGTCCCGACGTAACGACGGAAGTAAACTGATTTTCTGATGGCGGGGTTTTAATGACTGTTGTATGGAGCTCAGAAGAATGGGATGCGGGCCGATCTCAATAAATATAGAATGCCCAGTATCGAGTAATTGACTGACAGCTTCGGAAAAAAGTACTGGTTTCCTGAGATTGTCTATCCAATAGTCAGCATTGAAATTGATGCCATCAGCACGGGCACCTGTTACAGTTGAATAAATTGGTAAGACTGCAGGTTGAGGATGCAATCCGGTCAATACCTCTTGCAGTTCAGATCGCAATAGATCAATTTGTGGACCGTGTGATGCGACATCAACGTTTACCGGTTTACAAAAAAGATTTTGGCGCTGTAAGGATTCCATGATCTCATTTATTGATTCTGAATTCCCTGATAACACAGTTGAAACAGGACTGTTGATCACAGCAATTGCAATATCATCATTGTATCTCTTTATTATTTCATTAGCCTGTTCCACGGATAGCTCTGTTGCTATCATACTACCCTTTCCGCGTAAACGTTTTAAGATCTGACTTCGACAGCATATCACCTGTATTGCATCCTCCAGGCTCAATATACCTGCAATATGTGCTGCAGCTACCTCACCCATACTATGTCCAACTACTGCATCAGGCGTAATACCCCATGATTGCCATAGTTCACCCAGCGCAACTTGAATGGCGAATAGTGCTGGCTGAACTACGTCGATTTCATCAAGTCGTGATTCGGATGGTTCAGCATAAAATTCATCCATCAAGGACCAGCCGAAATGTTCACGAATAATATTATCGATTCTTTCAATCGCTTTATAAAAAACGGGCTCTTGCCTTAGTAGTTCGCGGCACATGCCATACCATTGCCCGCCTTGTCCTGAAAATACAAAAGCAAGCTTCGGTTGACGATCGTGAACTTCGCTACCAAGAAAAAGATTGGGATCAAGCCCTCCCATTAAGAAGGACTGAAGACTGTCATAAATTTCATTACGGGAATTGCCAATAGCAGCCAAACGGTAATCATATTGACTTCGTCTTAAACTGGCGGCATAGCATAAGTCATTTGCCGTAACGGAAGAATCAGGAGCAAGCAATTTCAGAAAATCGCTGGCGATAGATTTAAGTGCTTCCGGACTTCTTGCAGAAAGTGGGAGCAGATAGCTATTGGGAACTGACGAATTAATCTGATCGTAGCTTTCATTACTGTGATTAATGTCTCCTGTATCACTCACTACCAAATGCACATTTGTTCCTCCAAAACCAAATGAGCTGACTCCAGCAAGGGCCGGGCCGGAATCCGATGGCCATGGACTCAGTTCATCATTGACTCTAAGATTAAGCTCATCAAAAGGAATATGTGGATTGGGTGAATGATAATGGAGACTAGCAGGTAATGTGCGATGTTTGATGGTCAGGATAACTTTAATTAAACCCGCAATTCCTGCTGCAGCTTCCAGATGACCAATATTTGTTTTTACAGAGCCGATTGAACATGGGCCATTCTTACGATCTTTACCGAATACAGCGCCAAGGGCTTTAGCTTCCATCGAATCACCTAAAAGCGTTCCCGTGCCATGTGCTTCTACATATTGAACACTACTCGGCAAAATACCGGCAGCCTGGTATACTTCCCGCAACAAGGCCTCTTGTCCTTCCCGACTGGGAGCTATCAATCCATTTGTGCGACCATCCTGGCGCATGGCGCTGCCTAAAATCAAAGCATGGATGCGGTCACCATCGGCCAATGCCGATGAGAGTCGCTTAAGTACGATTACGCCACCTCCTTCTCCACGAACATAACCATTTGCTTGAGCGTCGAATGTTTTGCACCTTCCATCGGGAGCCAGAACACCGGCTTTGGTAAAAGCGATCGAATGTGCTGGAGACAGAATTATATTCACTCCTCCTGCAAGTGCCATCTTACATTCACCGTTCCTGATACTTTGGCAAGCCATGTGCACAGCTCCAAGCGAGGAAGAACACGCAGTGTCGATGGCCATGCTTGGCCCGCGAAAATTGAAAAAATATGAAATGCGATTAGCCGCAATAGATAATGCGGTTCCAGTGCCCGAATGACTGTTAATCTGTAATGGATCACTAAATTGAAGTTGACTGTATTCGTTTACAGAAATGCCAATGTATACTCCTGTATCAGAACCATCAAGATTATCTTTGATTTGACCTGCGTCATCCAGGGCTTCATATGCCAATTCCATTAGCAGTCGCTGCTGCGGATCCATGTATTTGGCTTCAATTGGCGAAATGCCAAAAAAGAAAGGATCGAACTGATCTATTCCTTCAAGAAATCCACCCCAATAAGATATCGATTTACCAGGAACGGAAGGGTCAGGATGATAAAAAGCCTGTCTGGGCCATCTATCCGACGGGACTTCTGAGATCATATCGACACCATCATGAAGTAATTGCCAGAACGATTCAATATCCTTTGCTCCGGGAAACCGGCATCCCATGCCAATGACTGCGATAGGTTCAATTGAAGATCCGGTTAATTTAACCGATGATAAGGGCTTCTTTGTATCTTTTGGATCCTTATTGTCTGCAAGGTAATTGGAGAGAGTCAATATGTTGGGGTAATCGAAAGTTACTGTAGGAGATAATCGGCGACCAATAAATTCTTCCATGTCGCCGGAAAGAGATACTACATCAATTGAGGATAGCCCATAGTTAGAAAAAGACTCACGAATATCAATCTTACCCGGATCTTTACGCAAGAGCTCTGCAATATGTGTGATCAACCAATCCTGAATTTCTCTTTTGTTCGGCACATATTAAATTTGAATAGTAAAAAGTATTCGATTAACAAATCTCATTTCTCGCCCAACCTCCACAGTCATGATTTTATTTTATTTTAATTATTACTTTTTTGAGCGGTTGCCCCCAACCTGCATTTGCCAAAATGCAGTCATACCGGGACGCCGATCAGGAGTGCTTTGGGGATTTTCAGCACCCATTTTATTCCACATGAGAGGGTAAGCCTCAACCGGAGGCACTTCTTCCATATTTTCAAGCTTTTTTACGTGACTATTCGCATTAACAATAAATGGGTCCAATTCTTTCTGTTTCGCTAATTCCCGTATAATCTCTCTTTCTTTAAATTGCGGTAACACTTCAGCTCCGAAAAGTTCCAGCGACTCACAGATATGCTCATGACGATAGTTTCCACTTTGTTGCAATAAAATCAATTGGTCGACACCAGAATCTTCTAAAGCCCGGAAATTTTCAATCAGTTGTTTTGGGCTTCCTATCCCACCCATACCTGCTTTCTTTCGGCCCCTTTCCATCCCTGCAATAGCGGATGCGGGCTGTGTTTTAAAATCACTCCACATATTTGTACGACCAGGCACATGTGTTCCATCACGCCAGTAATGACCTAATCCGAAAGCGAAAAAATGAGCTCCCTCCAACCCTCGTTGGATAGCCGTATTACTATCCCGATCACACATGAAACCAGTGAGCATTGCTACATTGGGATTCACCGCTTGTCCAATAGGCTTGCAGTTTTTTTTGAAGGTTTCATAATATTCATCTACCCAAAACTTCGCTTCTTCAGCATTGACAAATGCAAAGGTTAGCGCTCCCATACCCAAATGTGCCGCCGCCTGAACACTGTCACGATTTGAACATGCTGCCCAAAGTGGCGGATGAGGTTTCTGTATTGGTTTAGGAACCACATTTCTGTGTGGCATGGAAAAGTATTTACCCTGAAATCCCGGATAAGGTTCCATGCACATCATTCTTGCAGTCTCCCGAACAGCTTCCGCCCAAATGGGACGTTTATCCACGAAATCGACGCCGAATCCTTCAAGTTCCATTCGGGAACCAGATTCACCGGTACCCCATTCGACACGTCCATCACTGATTATATCGAGTGCTGCAAGACGCTCTGCGATTCTTGCGGGATGATTAAATTTAGGAGACATCACAATAATGCCATGGCCAAGGCGGATATTTTTTGTCCTTTGACTGCAAGCAGCAAGGAAGACTTCGGGAGCTGAGGAATGACAATACTCTTCAAGGAAGTGATGTTCTTGTACCCATACACAATCAATTCCAATACGGTCCGCCAATTCTACCTGCTCCAATGCTTCTTTAAAAAGCCTGGACTCATCGCCTTCCTGCCATGGTCGTGGCAATTGCAGATCTGTAAATATTCCGAATTTCATGTTGTTTCAATTTCCTTTAATGTACCAGCATCATAATATTGTTTGCAAAGAAAGTGTCTGATTTTCCCACTGGTTGTTCTTGGTATACTACCGGGCTTTGTCAACTTGATATCATGTACATTCAGTCCATGATTTACTGAAACAGCTTCCCGGATTGCTTTAAAAATTTCATCCGCTTTTATAAAAAGTTTATGCTCTAACTCAACAACTATAATGATATCTTCATGGCCTTCGTTAGAGATTGAAAAAGTGGCGGAACTCGCCGGCCTAATCACCGGATGAGATGACTCTACTGTTCTTTCAATGTCATGAGAATAGTGATTTTTACCATCAGAAATTATCAAGTTCTTTAGACGACCGGTAACATATAACTCGTCATCAAGCAGAAATCCAAGATCCCCGGTGCGTAAGAATGGACCCTCCTTGTTGTTGGACAACCAGGCACCAAAAGTGAACTCAGTCTCAGAAGGTTTTTTCCAATAACCACAAGCGACGCTGGGCCCACTCACCCATATTTCACCGATTTCGCTTTCCTCGCATGGCGCCAGAGTTTCTACATTTACAATCCTTACATCCTGATCGGAAATGTTCTGCCCGCAACTTACCAGGGTCCGTGTATCCTCCCTCCTTTCAGAAGAAATTTTTGCCTGTTTTTGTTCAAGACCTGAATTCATCAAATTTTGCGTCAATGGGGACCTGGCTCCAGGGCCACCCATAACCAATAAAGTTGATTCGGCCAAACCGTAACAAGGCAAAAAGGCCTCACGACGAAAACCGCAAGGTGCAAAGAAGTCTGCAAATTGATCCAATGTTTTATGATAAACCGGCTCACCACCGTTAAATGCAACGTCCCAGCTACTAAGATCAAGTAATTCTCTTTGCTCTGGCTTGATTTTCCTGACACATAAATCATAAGCGAAGTTAGGCCCACCACTGGTTGTGGCACGTAAACGGGAGATTGCTTGCAACCAGCGAAAGGGCCGTTGTAAAAACATCAGGTGCGGAATCAATGTGACCGCATATCCCGAATAAAGCGGCTGCAAAATTCCTCCGACAAGACCCATATCATGATAAGGTGGCAACCAAATAACGGCATGACTTTCACTTGATTGTTCGAAACACTTCTCAATGAGGCCCAGATTATGGATTAGATTGCTATGACTTACTATTACGCCTTTTGGTATTGTTGTCGAACCAGATGTGTATTGGAGAAATGCTACGTCGTTCCCTCCAATCTCAGGCTGTTGCCATTTCTCTTCCCAATTATCTAATTGGTCGTTATCCGTTGCCAGCAATTTCATATTACCAAACTCAGCTTTAATTTCATTTTTAGATTTTATCACATCAGAGAGCCATGAATTTAATAAAGCTACAGAGGGCCTGGCGTCACGCATAATTCGAAGAATTATTGGTAAGGTTGTCTCCATGCGGGCAGGATGAGGAGGATGTGCAGGAATAGCCACGATCTTAGCGTACAAACACCCAAAATAAGCGGCAATAAAATCCAAACCTGGTGGAAAAAGTAAAAGTGCGCGATCCCCGGCCCTTACAGAAGACTGGAGTAATGCTCCGATTGAACGTGCACGTCTATCCAACTCTTTATAAGACAAAACAACTTCTTCGTTTTCTCCATCTGCAAGGAATCGATAAGCCAACTGGTTGGGCTGGGTCATTGCTCGCCACCGTAAAATATCAACCAGTGAAGTTGGCTTCTGCGTCATGTAAAGACATTTAAAAATAATCCTCCGTCAAAAAAGGAATAAAAAATCCTGTTAGCTTTTACTATAAGAGAGAAATACATTCGGTAAGATGGCCTCCTTCAATAACACGGGTGCATCTAATTTAGGTATTTTTTGGGATAATACGCTTACTTTTAAACTATGCGTTTTTGTTGGAATCGCTAAAATCAAAGTTCAATAGTACTACGGGATTAGGTGAGTGTGATGTGCCATTATTAAATTGAACTCGTAAGTTAAAACTATGGATCTCAAACAGAACACCATTATAGAAAGTATAGGGACCTATCTTCCACCACAATCGTTTTCCACCGACGAAATACTGAACGGCTGTAAAAATAAAATTCATTTCTCATTGGAAAATATTACCGGCATTAAAACAAGGCGAATGGCGGGACAAAATGAGTTTTCAATTGACCTGGCAAGAAATGCTATGGCCGACTGCCTGGAAAAATCAAAGTATGGTCCGGCTGATATAGATCTTCTGATTTGCTGTAACATTTCACGATATGATGACTTAGGGTTGATTTCCTTTGAACCAAACACTTCAATAAAGCTTAAGAAGTACTTCGGTCTTACCGATGCAATAGTCTTTGATATAAGCAATGCTTGCGCAGGAATGTTTACCGGCATCTATATTATTAACGCATTTATTCAGACCGGGGCGATCCGTCGTGGCATGGTGGTCAGTGGTGAATATATCACGCATCTTACACAAACTGCTCAAAAAGAGATTGAAAGTTTCATGGATACCCGGCTTGCATGTTTGACTCTTGGAGACGCCGCCGCCGCAGTAATACTGGAGAAAGCATCTGAACCCCAAACCGGCTTCCAGGAGTTTGACCTTCAGACATTCGGCCGTTACAGTCCATATTGTATCGCCAAAACCTCAGAACATGGTGGAATGATCATGTATACAGATTCCATAAATTTAACCGACGTTGCAGTCAAATCCGGTGCGAAACATGCAATGAATGTGCTTCAACGGGCCGAATGGTCACCCGAAAGCTTTCAACATTTGATCATGCATCAAACCTCAAGCATAACCCTGAATAGTGCAAGTCGTGAGATCAATCGTTTATTGAAAAGCAAAGTTTGTCACAATGGCAATACCATTAATAACCTGGAGCAGCGTGGTAATACAGCTTCAACTGCCCATTTCATTGCAATAGTTGATCATATTCGCAACCACAGAATCAACTCAGGAGATAGAATAGTTTTTAGTATTTCCGCTTCTGGTCTAACTACCGGGACGGCGTTATACGTTTTTGATGATTTGCCGGATCGTTTACGTCAAATGGAATCAAAGAAATCTGGGAGCCAAAAAAAGACCCCGGTCAACCATGTTAGTTCGGATCCCAATCCTGTTGCCCGCAGGATCCGAATTGAAAGTGTGGGTACAATTCCGGCTAAAACGATCAGTAAAAAGAATTCACTTGAATTACTTAAATGTGCAGCAACAAGCTGTCTCAATAAATCCTCATACGAATGCAGCGAAATCGGTGTATTAATTTATAGCGGTGTATATCGCAGTGAGTATATTATGGAACCTGCATATGCCACACTGTTGGCGGGTGAATTGGACATGAATGCGGCTATATCGGCACCGGATAACAAAAAAACGCTGGCCTTTGATATTTTTAATAGTTCTGTGGGATTCTTGAATGCCTGCTATGTTGCACAACAAATGGTTACGGCTCAAAATTGCAAGACTGCCATGATTGTTGCAGCAGAATGTGAAAACAACGCAGATACTTTTCCCGATGAAATGATAGGCATTTGTGAAACAGCATCAGCACTTATTCTTGATGCTCACCCGGCGACAGACAAGGGTTTTTCCCGCTTTCTGTTCAGGTATGATTTGGAATCGCTAAATGCATATACAACTTATTATGCCGCCGGTGATGCTAACCCATATCTTCATGTTGTAAAAGACTCCAGTCTTGAAGCATTGTACATTGCCTGCATTTTTCCTGCTGTTCAGGAGTTGCTGCAGATAGAGGGACTTGATCTTGATAAAATTGACAGGATTTTCCCGCCGCAAATTTCATCCGGATTCATTATACGATTGAGTGAATCGTTAAATCTTCCCCGGGAAAAGTTTGTTGATGTCGTTGGGGAAGGCGTTGACTTGTTTTCTTCTTCGCTGCCGTTTGCGTTACAGCATGCACACGAAAAGCAGCTTGTCAAATCCGGTGATATTGGATTAATGATTTCTGTTGGTTCTGGCATACAGGTCGGTTGCGCTATTTATCATTTTTGAATACATAGATACATGAGTGCTGAAAATACATCTAAACTTCCGCCGGGACCGCAAACCAGGCTCCCTTTAGGTCATTTATTTAGCTTTCGTCGCGACAGCATTGGTTTCTTAAAGAAAATCGCTAATGAATACGGCGACATCGTTCACTTCAAAATGGGACCTATTCGGATCGTACTTCTGAATCACCCGGATTTTATAAAAGAAGTGCTCACCACACAACATCATAATTTCATTAAGGGCCGGCCTTTGGAAATGGCAAAGCAACTATTGGGTGAAGGTCTTTTAACCAGTGAGGGGGAATTCCACAAGCGACAATCACGTATCATTCAGCCAGCGTTTCACCGTAATATGCTCGAATCATATGTACCTGCAATGACAAGATGTGTTGCACAAATGATGAATAAGTGGGAAGATGGAATGAAGGTTGATATGAAGGATGAAATGACGAAGATTAGCACGGCGATTGCCGGGATGACATTGTTCAATGCAGACATAGAACAAGAGGCCCCGGAAATTATTCAGGCCTTGGACACCGCTACGAGCTTGTTTGGAAGGATCTCTTTACCTTTTTCGGAATGGTTGCTTAAAGTCCCTGTCCCCGGCACATTAAAGTTTTACAGAGCTAAAAAAAGACTGGATGAGATAATCCATAGAATGATTAATGAACGCCGGCGTAACAAAATGGATAATGGAGACCTGATCTCTTTATTGCTCCGTTCACAAAATGGAAAAGTTGATGGCGGAGGGATGAGTGATCAACAAATACGAGATGAGGCCATCACACTTTTTCTTACAGCGTTCGATACAACTTCTACCGCTCTAACCTGGACGTGGTATCTTCTTTCGCAAAATCCTGAAGCCGAATTGGAATTGCATGAAGAGCTTGACCGCGTACTAAACGGTCGGCTACCGACAGTGGAAGATCCTGGCCAACTAAAATACACACGAATGGTGTTCGGGGAATCCATGCGGATCTATCCTCCCTCGTATGTCATCCCCCGTCAGGCGCTGGAAGATTTTACCATTGATAAATATATTGTGCCGCGTGGCACCATCATTCTGATGAGTCCGTATTTGATACATCATGATTCACGTTTTTATACGGATCCGGAGAAATTTAATCCTTATGCGTGGGAAAAACATTCGCATGGTCAGAATTCCAAATACGAATATTTCCCGTTTAGCAGAGGTCCACGATCATGCATTGGCGAACCCTTTGCCTGGATACAAGGGATAGTTGTGCTCGCTTCAATTGCACAATTTTGGCGTATTAAACTGGTTCCGGGTCATCCGGTTGAGTTACTGCCACTCATTAACCTGCGACCCAAACATGGTATGATGATGACCCTTCATCGGAGAAAATAAAAAATTGATTTCATTAAATATGCGTACAGAACAATTACAATGGTGTACAAAAATTCCCGGGGAACTGATCAACTCAAATGGTGTTCATGTATGGCGTGCGTTTCTCGACGTATCTACAGATGAATTTGAGCGCTTATCGAGATTTCTGTCAGCTGACGAATTGGCGAGAGCCCGGCGGTTTCACTTCGAAAGCGATCAAAAGCGATTCATCATTGCTCGTGGAATACTTCGTAAGATACTTGGCCGATATCTCGGTTGGAGCCCAGACAAGCTCCGTTTTGAGTATACCTCTCATGGCAAACCAATGCTTGCAACCGACGCCGGTAATGATAACCTTTGTTTTAACCTTTCCCATTCTGCCGCATTCGCACTCTATGCTGTTACTTACAACAAAAAAATTGGTATCGATATCGAACGTCTACGTGATGATGTTGCACTTGGGCAGATTGCGCAAAATTTCTTTTCACAGGGTGAGATTAACTCGCTTGAGAAGATTAATAAAAATAAGCGGGCCGGGTTGTTCTTTCAATACTGGACAAGAAAAGAAGCATTTGTCAAGGCTATGGGCGAAGGGATTTCGTTTCCCATGAACCAGTGTGATGTCTCATTATTAAACGGTAATTTCTTGTCGCCAGTCATATTGTCGGGTGAAAACAGCGAAAGTTCTTGTTTGCATGTACAGGATTTGTTTCCTGGCGATGGTTATGCAGCTGCCATTGCAACAGAAGGAGGTGATCTGGATATTTCCTGGTGGCACTATTCTTTATGA
>JANWHX010000299.1 GCA_025450235.1 Chitinophagaceae bacterium
ATGTACAGGTATGTTTTATTCATTGTTTCTTATCATTTGATAAATTAATTCCTGTGAGCGGATCTTTTCCCCGTTGCACGGTATCGGCACGTTGTTCAGGCTCTGGTCAATAAGCACCGCCTGGACATTATCTTTAAGCTGCACACTTATCATCGCTTTCAATTCTTTTTTTATCACTTCATCATATACGGGGAAACAAACTTCAATACGGCGATAGATGTTCCGGTTCATCCAGTCGGCACTACCTGCATATATTTCTTCGTTCCCGTCATTATGAAACCAGAATATTCGTCCGTGTTCAAGATAGCGGTCAACGATCCGGATGATGTTGATGGACCCGCTCATGCCTTTTATACCGGGCATCAACTTACAGATGCTTCTTGCCAGCAGGTTGATTTTTACTCCGGCAACAGCTGCCTCATAAAGCTTATTGATGAGGACTTTTTCTTCAAGGTTATTCAACTTTACAGTGATCGCCGCATTTAATCCTTTTTTCGCATATTCAATTTCGCGGTCAATCAATTCGATAAAACGTTGCTGAAGGTTGAATTGTGCGACGAGTAAATGTTTAAACTTAATGTCGTGATTACTGTCTGGTTTCTTGCGTTTGGCCAAATATATGAAAAGCAGCTCCAGTTCCCTCAGCATGTCCTTGTTTGCCGTCATTAAGATATGATCTGTATAAAATCTTGCTGTGGTTTCATTGAAGTTCCCGGTGGCGAGCAGGCCGAAATATTTTGTACGCTTATCCTTCTTCTTTTTTACCAGTGCCACTTTTGCATGCACTTTTAAGCCGGGGATACTATAAATAATTTTGACACCGGCTTCTTTTAATCTCTTTGCCCAGCGAATATTATTGGCTTCATCAAACCTTGCTTTCAATTCTACGAACACCGTGACATTCTTGCCATTCTTAGCCGCGCTGATCAGGGCATTTGCTATCCTTGAGTCCCCGGCGATCCGGTAAAGTGTGACATAAATCTCTTCAACATCCTTATCGATCGAGGCTTCATTAAAGAATCGCAGCACCAAATTATAATCGTGGTAGGGCGTATGGATAATTATATCGTTCGACGCGATACTGCTGAACAAACTTTGCGGCTTCACTATTTTTTTAACGATTCCCGGCCATGGGAAATATTTAAGCTTTGCTTCGTTGACCGGGAAAGAAGCAAGGTCTTTTAAATTGTGATAAGCCCCGCCTTCAACAACCGATGCTTTTAACAAGTTAAATGCCTCTATGATCTTTTTCAACATATGAGCGGGGAGACCGGGTGAATACAAGAACCTTGTGGCAAAACCAAGGTCTCTTTTTACGATCTGTTTTTCGATCTTATCTGCGATGTCACCTTCATATTCATCCTGTACGCCAAGTTCTGAATCCCTGGTTATCTTGAAACTATAAGCCCCTTTGATCGTGGTGCCCGGGAAAATGAACGACAGGTTTTCCCTGATAATGTCGTCAATGAACACGATGTAATTGATTCCTCCTGCTTGTGTACTGAGAAAACGTGACAGGTTATTGGAAGGTATATTGATGATGATCGCTTTTTCCTGGTCATTCTGTTCAATAAGCGCCAGGATATATAGCTGATTATTTTCCGGAAAAAAATGGGGACCGATCTTCGACAGCTCCACGGGTTGTAAAAATGCCAGCAGTTGAGAAAAGAAGAATTCCTGTGTTGCAGGTTTAATTATCGCAGGGATTGGTTCATCATAGAACAGGTGTATGGAATGTTCTTTTAATAACGGGATGACCTGTTGGGTCAATATGGTACCGAATTGTTTTAATTGCAGGTGTACCTTTTCCGTTGCTTGTTCGAGAATTTCGGCACTGCTATCGGTTTTTTCTTTTTTTATTTTTTGCAATGCCATCAATGCAGGAATGCGTACCCGGTAAAATTCGTCGAGGTTAGAAGAGTAAATAGAAAGAAAATTGATACGTTCCAGCAAGGGCACCGTTTCTTTTGCTGCTTCCAGCAAAACTCTTTCATTAAAAGAAAGCCAGCTTAGATCCCGGTCAAAATACTGATAGTCCACAATGGATGATTAAATTAAGGCTATTTTCCTTCGATCATGGTAGCCACCACAAAAGCGAGTACTGAAGCAATCAGGCCATACATGAAAATATTATAAGAAATCCGTAGCAGCCTGAATTTTCTTCCAAGCACAACCCCTTGTGAATACACGTCTTTTATCAATGTACCATACAAAAAATCCCTGTCATTCATTACCTGCAGCATGCCCGAGGTATAATCGACAAGGTTCATGCGGTAAAAATTTCCGAAAAATAAAAGGTTTACTTTCTTTTCTTCCAGATCACCTTGCGTAAATCTCCCGGGGGGAAGATTTGGTCGGGTAGCGATGATAGAAAAAATGATCGTTGCGACACAAACTGCCAGTATCAAATAAGTGGGCCACCGGAGGAATTCATATTCTTCGAGTTTTCGCAGCAATAAACTGAGAATGGCCGAAAGAATAATTGAATTAACCGTGATCATAATATGGGCTTTATTGTCTGCCATGTCGCTCAGCCGTTGATTATTCCCCGACGTGATCCTGAACATGGTCTCAATTCCCCTGTCGGGTCGCTTAGCCTTATCTTCTTTCTTTTTCTTTGCTGGTTCCGGGGCAGCAGTATTATTATTATTGGTTTCGACCAATGGAATGACCGGGGTGAGGTGCTCCTTTTTTTCCGGTTGCTTGCTTTGCACGGTTTGTTTGGCCTTTTCCGGTTGCCTTGTTTTTTCGGCTGTCATGATATCAACGTTTCTTTTGCCTTCTTTCCCGGCAGCCTTATTTTTCAGCTTCTCTAAATTCTCCCGTTTTTTATCATTTAATAACAGCTGACAATAATCGGTAAAGTAATGATGCATTTCAAAAAGCAGGATGGTTCCCTGCCGCCACTCGTCCTTGCTGATAGTAATTCCTTTTTTAATTTCGGTCTCTTTGCGCATCAGTTTATTATTCTCAGGAAAATCATCCGTTCCCAAATGAAACAGGTCGGCATCACAAATAATCTCTTCTAATTGGTTCTTTGGGCTTTGTGGAACACGGGTAGCCAAAATGCAATTGACCACAGCCATTACGGTTACTTCATCTAAATAATTATTGCGTAAAAAAGTCGCCGCCATTTCCCCGCCCGTGGCTTCATGACTTTTATAGTCCGTGAAATAACCTGTATCATGAAACCATGCTGCCGTGGTCACAATAAAAAAGTCTTTCTCATTGAGTTGGTAATGGTTGGCAATTTCTGAAGTTGCTTTAACCACGCTTTCTGTATGAGCAAGATTATGATAAATGAATGTTTTGTCTTTTTGAGAGCGAAAAAGCGATACAACATGATCCTGAACCATTTTAGACAATTCCGGGTAATTCATCTGGTAAAATATTTGAGCAATAAATGTAACTAATGTACGAGTTATTTACATAATAATCCGGCTTAACAAGGCATCAACGGGGGATGGCTATTTAAGTAAAACCAGTTGGAGCACCCGCCTGATAGTTAACGGGATTTCCTCCTCATAAGTTTTCAGGTCTTCAGAGCAATTGTATCTCATTTTAAGGTTAAGCAGGTTGATCATATCGGCCTTTAGCACTTGACCCGTATTGTTATCCAAAGTAGAAGTAATAACGAATTCTTCAATGCCCCAGAGAAGATCCACTTTACCGCCGGCCCCTTTGCGCACCATTTGAAAGTTATTGTGAGAATTGAATAATTGCTTGCCGATAGTATCAATGAACGGAACAATACTCATGAAATCAGGTGGCTCGAATGAGGTTTTGATTATAGTGATGCCTTTATCCTTTATCAGAAGCTTCTGACTTACCTGGATGCAATCTTCTCCCGCCAGGACCTGGTTACCATCTGCAAAATTTCCCTTCAGAATAGTATCGCGGAACGATAGTCGGTTAGGACCAAGCTGTTGAATATGCAATGCTGGCGAAATGGCTACATAAAAAGAATGGAGGTCCGTTATCTCACCGGTCATTTCCGGGATCGTCAGGGGTGGAATTTTCAAGTAGCCTCCCGGCGCTAAGGAAATTTTATAATGCGGGACTTTTTTCGCCAGCGAATCAAGATGGAACGTATCTTTTTTTGAAAATACAGTTTTAGTTATCCATTCTATTTCTTCGGCAAAAGAACCTGCATCCTCAATCACGGTGTGTTTTGAAACTGCTATGGTCCTGGAATCCGGTTGATGATTCCTGAAGGATTCTGTAGTTAACTGGTAGTGGAACTTTTGACCTTTTTTATATTTCCTGAACTTAACTGTCTGGGCAAGGCCCAATCCAGGAATAAGACATGCCAGCCACAAGAATAGTTTCATGACCAGGTGGTTTGAAGTCCTTTTCTAAAGCTGAGTGCGTAATGCTTAATGCCTGATGCTTAATGCCTAATGCTTTTACCTTTCACATTCAGCATTTTTGCATTCGGTATTTTGCATTCAGCGTTCGGCATTTTGCATTATTACAATGCGAAAGTATATAATTGTCTAAACAGCAGGCACATTTACATTCAGGGAGGATTGGAGCAGGATAGCGATTGCTGATTACAGGCTATTTTCGGTAATTCGCTCAAAATCTTTATCACACACGGGGTATTATTTATCTTTGCCGCGCTCTAAAATAGACCTTGTGTGCTTAACTCTGTGAATTATATCCTGAATTCTTTGTTCAATGAATCGTATTTATTTCGATAATGCCGCTACTACTGCGCTTGATAAAGAAGTGCTGGATGCGATGATGCCTTATATGACCACGCATTTCGGTAATCCTTCTTCTATATATTCTTATGGAAGGGAAACGAGGCTGGCTATCGAAACGGCCCGTAAGACCGTAGCGAAATTGTTGAATGCTCATCCCGGCGAGATTTTCTTTACCAGTGGCGGAACAGAAAGCAACAACACGGCCATTTTATCTGCTATCAGGGACCTGGGTTGCCTGCATATCATTACTTCGCCTATCGAACATCATGCTGTATTGCACACGGTTGAACATTATGATCATACCGGTGAAGTCACAAGCAGCCATGTAAAACTATCTCCCGATGGTCATGTTGATCTCGAAGATCTCGAAAGGCAATTGTCTTCCGCCGAAAAACGTTGCCTTGTTACATTAATGCATGCGAACAACGAAATCGGCAATCTGCTGCCAATGAAAGCAGTGGGTAATCTTTGTAATAAGTATGATGCCATATTTCATTCTGACTGCGTGCAGACAGTGGGGCATTACCCGATTGATCTGAGAAAAATCCCGGTTCATTTTATTTCTGCGGCAGGACATAAGTTTCACGGCCCGAAAGGGATTGGTATATTATATATAAATGATAACATAAAGATCAAACCTTTGATTTACGGCGGCAGCCAGGAAAGAAACATGCGTGCCGGTACTGAAAATTCATATGGTATCGTGGGTTTTGCGAAGGCTTTGGAGCTGGCAATGTCAAATTATGAAAAAGACAGCCAGTACATTCTGTCTCTGAAAACCTATATGAAAGAACAATTGAAAAAAAATATTCAGGGTGTTCATTTTAATGGCGACCATGAAGGCAAATGCTTATATACTGTATTAAGTGCGGCGTTCCCCAAAACTGAAAAATCAGAGATGATCCTTTTCAACCTTGATATTAATCACATCTGCGTATCCGGCGGCAGTGCATGCAGCAGTGGTGTGGATGTGGGATCCCATGTAATCAGGGCTCTTAATAGCAACCCGAATCTTGTCACCGTTCGTTTTTCTTTCAGCAGGCACAACACAAAAGAAGAAGTGGATGCGGTAGTGGAGAAGTTGAAAGAGTTGATTTAGACGAGGGCCGGAGAGAGAGTCGATAGTC
>JANWHX010000300.1 GCA_025450235.1 Chitinophagaceae bacterium
ATGCCACACTGGTAAAAGACAATCCTGGTAACAAGCCATTATTAAAGAGTTATGTTGTGTTTCTTTTGAAGTATGGATTTGAGGAAGAGGCTAAAGCAGCGTGGAAGCCATAGTGTGGATTGATGTCCCTGAATTATTCTCAGCTAACAATAATCTATGATGAGGATCATTAGTTTTTTGTTTATTGTCTTCTCAGTTTCCGCAACTACCTTTTGCTGCTGCCAGGAATGGAAACAATATGCCGATAGTGTAAAGTTCTACAATGTCAAAAAGATACCCGACAAGGCCTATGCAAACTATTGGAATGCAAAGGAGCTAATGTCCGAAATTTCTGTTTTTATCGATACCCTTTCATTGCCCTTAAGAAATCTTGCTGTTCAATACTATAACAATGGCCAAACGGAGCAGGTAGTGGCGGTAAGCAGGGAACTCATGTCAATCTCATCTAAGGCCTATTCTGAAATGAACCTAGACTTTGCCTGGGGCCTAAACATGATTGGCGTCGTTTATAATAATGCCGGAAAACTTGACACGGCCAAAGCTTTATACCTACGATCAAAAGAGATAAGACAAAAGCTGGCAGATAAGAGCCCTGCTTATGCCCAAAGCTGTAATAACCTTGGGTCACTCTACCGCGACCTGGGGCGATATGACCAGGCGGAACCGCTATTGATAGAAGCAAAAGAGATAAGAAAAACACTACCTCCTGAAATGCAGGAACAATATGCGACCACTTGCGTGAGCCTTGGAAATTTATACAGGGATTTAGGACAATACGAAAAAGCCGAGTCGTATTATTTGCAGGCAAAGGATATAAGAGGCAGTTTCGATACTGAAAGCCGGGTTTATGCATCCAGTTGTAACATTTTGGCTGACCTGTATTTTTATTGGGAACAATATGAAAAGGCGGAGGCACTATACCTTGAAGCTAAAAAAATAAATGAAAAGGAAGGGAAAGAAAACTTTGAGTATGCCTCCAGTTGCAACAACCTGGCAAGTCTGTACAGGGACATGAAGCAATATCAGAAAGCTGAGAACCTGGCCATTGAAGCAAAATCAATTTTTGAAAAGATACTTGAGGATGATGACGGCACTATTACGATCAATCTGAACGGCCTTGGTGAACTTTATTATGCGATGGGTAAATATAAAGAAGCGGAGAAGTTTTTCTCAAAAGCAAGGGAAAGGTGGAAAAAAGAACTGGGAGTAAATCATCCCTTTTTTATGGCCAATACCGAAGAGATGGCGCGGCTTTACAGGGATATGGATGATATCGCTAAGGCCGATAGGATGTATTCACAAGTGGTGGGGTTAAAATATAAGCAACTGAATAAAATATTTACGTTTACTAATGAACGGGAAAAACAACTATACCTAAAAAATATAAATGGTACAAGCGATGAGTACCAATCTTTTTGCTATCGAAAAAAACCCCGTACAGAAGCAGGTAATCTATATGACATTTCCCTCCGGTATCGCAGCCTTATACTTTCTTCAATACAGCAACTGCGGCAAGTCATTCATAATAGCGGCGATCTGTCTTTGCTAAAAAGCTATGATCAATGGACAGCAGTGAAGAAACAGTTGGCCTATTTCTACGGAAAAGGAGAGGAGGCTGATCCTGAATCGATAACAGAACTCGAGAATCAGGCCGACAGCATTGAAAAAATACTTTCACGAAGATCCTCCGCTTTTGAAACCATTCAGAAAGGAACCACGTGGAAGGATATTTATTCAAAGCTAAAACCGAACGAAGCTGCGATTGAATTTATCGAATTCCATTTACAGGCTAGCGATGACCAGTCTGATAGTGTGATGTATGTGGCTTTGCTTCTGAAAAAAACGATGAAGCAGCCGCTGCTTATTCCGTTGCTTGAAGAAAAGCAATTGAATCAATTAATGCAGCAACCAGGGGATGATGCAAATACAATCAATGGGCCGTATCTATCCGCCAATCTCTTCCGGCTTTTGTGGATGCCGATTGAGAAAAAACTCAATGGTATTTCAAAAATCTATTATGCTCCATCGGGCAATTTATTCAGGATTTCCTTTGGGGCAATTCCGATGAACGATGGACTGTTGTTGAGCGATAAATACAAGTTGATTCAACTAAATACCACAGCTACTGTAGCCAACGAGGTCAAAAACTACGTTATTTCGCCATCTGCAAATATCCTGTTATATGGCGGAATCGATTACGATGCAGATACCACAGCATTGAAACTAACAGCAAGAGGCTACAGCGAAACGAACTCATTCCGTTCATTGCCCGACGACCTGACAAGAGGGAGTGGCTTTCGCTATCTGCCCGGAACAAAAGAAGAGATAGATGAAATAAAAAAGCAGGCCGATGAGGCAGGGATAAAAGCAACTATGTTATCCGGTGTTAATGCAAGCAAGAAATCGTTCATGTCTATTGGTGAATCATCATCACCAGCGATTTTACATATAGCAACACATGGTTTCTTTTTTGATGATCCAGCCAATGACAGCCTGGCTGACTTTCGAAAGAGATTTGAAACCAGCGGGAAAATATTCAGGGAATCACAAAATCCCATGTTCCGATCCGGGCTTCTCTTTGCAGGCGGCAACAATGGCTGGCGGGGTCGCACGGCAAGCAACGTGGACAACGGTATAGTAACAGCATTCGAAATAAGTTCAACACTTTATCTGGCAAATACAAAATTGGTGGTGCTGTCCGCATGCGAAACGGCAAGAGGACATGTGGAAGGAAGCGAAGGGGTATACGGTTTGCAACGGGCATTTAAAATAGCGGGTGTTCAAAATCTGGTGATGAGCCTTTGGAAAGTGCCAGACGCGGAAACATCCGACTTCATGCAAACTTTTTATAAAAATATATTCAGGCGGCAACCCGTAAATGATGCTTTTTTCAATGCACAGAATGCTATGAAGGCTAAATACAGCAGCGAACCGTATAAATGGGCTGCATGGGTGTTGGTTCGATAAATGTCAATTTATCACCCCTAATTTTCGGGTATGGATTTTTTACGTTATTTTCAATGAAGGGTTCAGTCAATACATATTTCTGTCTATTATTAGCAATAGCAATGCTGATTTTGATTCCCAAATCCTCCAAAAAATTCATGTAATAACAGTTTCCACTCTATTACTAGTGTTATGCTGCGGACTGGAGCACATGTTACCGTTCATGCAGGGTTTAAGCTGACTTTAAGCGTACCTTAGGTCCATGGCCAACATCATTTAGTTAATGGACAATCTTTTGATTTCTGGGTACTATTTTTTTTCTACTTTTATACTTCCAGTATTTAAGCCCCAATCCACACCTGTAAAATATCAAGGATCCGCTTATTCTCCTTAGAAATACACTCTCAAAGCGCTTGATTTATGAACAAAGTAGATAGGAGGTTCTTTATCGCCATAGATGTAAGAAAATTATCTTTCTTCATCATCAATGTCTTATTTTTTGGTAATGCGCTATCGCAACCGTGCAGCCTTACTGATCCTGTTCCTTTTGGTTTAGCTCCGCCAGCACCACAAAGAGCGTTTATCTATTGCAGACAAAACGATGTGCCTTTTGGCATACAGCCCTCCACTGTTGGACAATTGTATACTTTTGAAGTGGCTCCATTTAATGGTTCAGCCCGCAAAAAAAAAGGCGGCCCGTTGGCTGGTAACGGAAATACCCTCAGCGTTGCTGCCTCTATGCGTTCAGCGCAGGACGCGGGTGTATACCAGGTCACTACCACGAAAGCAGGTTGCGTTGAATCAAAAGACACCAGTTTTTACGCGTTTTATGGGAGTATTGATAACCTATCCATCACTGCCTGGGGATCAAACGCGGTCACGTTTCGCTGGGCAATCTGCGGGCCCAAACCGGCCGTTACTTATCAATATGCCGTGACGACAAAGAAATATCCCTCAGCCTTAGTGGCCGCAGATCTGACGACTACCACCGATACTTTTGCTACGAAAACAGGATTGACAAATAATACTGTTTATTATATCCATGTGCGTGTCCTGGAAATAATATGGGAGGGCGCCCCTGTTGATTTTTATTTTAACGGTTGTTCAGATTTTCAATGGGAAAGGACGATGTTCACTGCCTGTTCCGGCGCTGCTACTGTTGGGACACTAACACCGGTGAACGCAGTTGCCTGCCAGGGCGGGACTGCATCATTCACGGCTACAGGGGGTGCCAGTTATTCATGGTATAAAGACACTACCCTGACACCAATTGCAGGTGCGAACTCGGCTACTTACAGTCCTTCTGCCGCCGCACAATACAGGGCCTATGTTACGAACCCCAGTTCGTGTAGTGGAATGATCAAATCAGGAACACTGACGCTAACATCACTTGCCACAGGAACTTTTTCCGGAGGAGGTAGTTATTTTAGCGGTGATACGGTGCGTCTTGGAATAAGTAACTCGAGCCCGAACCAGACTTATAAGATACTTAAGAATGGAACAGAGGTATTTTCGATCGAGGGAATTGGCAGCGATGAGTTTTCAAGTGAAGACACAATGTGGTACAAGTTTGCCATCACTTCGGCTTCTCAGGCCGGTCATTACACGGTAAGGATCAGCAATCCTTATTGTAGCGCAATAGATTTTGGCACTGCAGATGTTTTTTTTATTACGGGAGTAACTGTATGTCCTGGCACGAATAGTACTTCTTTCTCTTTCTTATCATCAGGAAATAATACAAATTTTCAATGGCAGGTAGATCCGAATACGGGTACTTTCGTTAATGTCACCGGTGGCATTTATTCGGGTGTCACTACTAAAACATTAACCATTACAAATGCACAGGCTACGATGTATGGTTATAAATACCGTTGTGTCTGTACTGGCGGTTCCCCAACCGTCACAAGCAGCCCACGAACGTTACGATTTGGTGTTACCTGGCTCGGAGGTGCTGCAGGAAATCCAACGAATTGGAACACGGGTGCCAATTGGAGTTGCAATGTAATTCCTGACACGAATGTCGATGTTATTATTCCTGTTACTTCCAACCAACTAATTATCACAAACAATGTCAATTGTCACAGTGTCTTAGTAAATCCCGGAGCAACACTTAGGGTAAATACCGGGTTCAAACTAACTTTAAGCGGCCAATAACATTTAATTGTTGCTTTTGTACTCCTTGTCTTTCTTCCTTCGGGCCGGTAGTTCATTCCTTTTTTGTTTTACCCATCATTGCCGAAGTTGCGGGTGTCGGTAAGCCGGTAAAATAAGTTTGGGAATAACCTTAACCATTTAATAAGTATCATTTTTTGAAGAGACAATCGACTCTCAGGGCTTCTTTCAACAACTTCACAATTGCATCTTCGTCTATTTCTTCTGCTGACTTGAATATCCTGTAAAATATTTTTTTATTAGCTCCCCTGGTAAGATAATGATCACTGTCTTTTAACTTATTTCCTTGCCAAAAACCTAGTAACACGCCCTCCTTAATCCCTCCTCTGGGAATCGAAGCAGGCCAGATAATGCAAATCCCTTTTCTACGAAAAAAGAACGGAACATTGTAAGCTGTTTTTTCCCTGCAACCAGCCGGTAAATTCTCCAGTATAATCTGCCTTAGTACATCCACGATTATACGTTCATGTTCCGGAAGCTTATCAAACAACTCAACGAGCGACGTTATTTTAATTGATGAAATGTTTTTCATAAGAGTTGTAGGCCAACGAGCCGGGTCAAATTTAATTACCTGCACCAGAATAATAATTAATATGGGAGTATTTTTTATATCGATTGACTCAGCCTGTCAATGTTCTTTTGAATAGTCTGCTTATCAGCCTGCGTTTTTGCCAGCGCTAAGGCTCTTTGAAAATATTGCTCGGCCTTTTTGTTATCAATAGCCGTATAGAGTTCCCCCAAAAGCGCAAAATAATAGGGATTACCCGTTAAATTTAGTTTTTCTGCTTCCCCAATAGCAGCCTCTTTGCCCTTAGCTTTTGAAAGCGCAAAGGTTCTGTTAAGGGCGGCAATCGGGGAATATTCAATCATTAAAAGTTGATTATAAAGCTGTAAAATACTCTCCCATTTTTCTTTAGTGTCAGCCTTGATCGTGTGCCACCAGGCTATCGTGGCTTCCAGGTGATATTTCGAGAGGGTTATTCCTGTTGTTGCCTGGTGAAGATAATAAGCTCCCTTTGCAATCAGTTCAGCATCCCAGAGCG
>JANWHX010000301.1 GCA_025450235.1 Chitinophagaceae bacterium
ATGGACAGACGTAAATCATTAAAGCTAATCGCTACAGGTGCCGTGGCAGCACCAGCTGTTATTGCAGGTTGCAAAACGGAAGACAAAAAGAAAACGGAAGAAAGCGCCGAAGCGAAATTCAATCTCGACCGCAACCCGGATGAATTGAAGTATGAAAAAGAATTGTTAGCCAGAGAAAAATTCTTTACTGAGCATGAAATGGCCACTATAACAATACTTGCTGACATCATCATTCCGAAAGATGAAGTAAGCGGAAGCGCTTCCGACGCTAAAGTCCCTGAGTTCATTGAATTCATTGTAAAGGACATGCCTTCGCACCAGGTACCCATGCGTGGCGGTCTTCGCTGGCTGGATATGCAATGCCTGAAACGTCATGAAAAAACATTCAGAGATTGTACGACGGAACAACAGATCGCAATGGTTGACCTGATCGCTTATCCTGAAAAAGCGAAGAACACAAAAGAGTTGACACAGGGTGTGGCGTTTTTTAGTTTGATGCGCAACCTGACGGCAACCGGGTTTTATACATCAGAGATTGGAGTAAAAGATATTGGTTATGCCGGAAATAAAGCCAACCAATGGAACGGAGTACCAGACGATGTATTAAAACAGTATAATGTTGCGTATACGGAAAAGGAATTAAAGGAATGTGTTAGCTTCGACAAGTAATAAAAATAAGGTCTTAATTCTGCGTAAAAGAAAAGTTATACAAAGGGCTGTTCACAATTGTATTCCATTTGTCGTCAAACAATACCACCTTGTATTGTAATTTATAGGACCCTTTTAACAAATGCAATTCTGAATACGGCAGGTATATCTTAAAGTCCACCTGGCTATTGTTATATAGTGTCGTAGAATAACCCGGAGTAAAATCTACTGTACTGGATACAGTTCCATCCCTGGTAACATATTGGTTATTCAGATCTTTCAACGGTATTCCCCTTTCATCGTAAAAATAAGCCACGGCATGGCAAGCCACTCCCTTCGCATTCTCAATGGTAAACACCGGGGTGATCACTACCCGCTGATTCGTATCATCATATTGTGATTGTACCTTCACTTCCTTACAATTGATGCCATTGGAATATGTGAAATACTGGTAACCGCTCGAAGTGATCACCTTCAGGTTGGGATCAAACAGAGCCACATAACATTTCAGGCGGAAGATGCCATTTCCAAGTTCCAGTTCGTCATAAGGCATGAACACTGACAGGTCATTAAATTGTGTGTTCTGGTAAGCCGGCGTAAAAGTTGTATAAGCAGCGACCTTGCCATCCGCGGAAGCCTGGATACCGTCATTGTCCTCCAACGCCTTGCCATCATCAGCATTGTAAAAATAAACGGCCATGATACATTTACTGTTCTGCGCATTATAGATCAGGAAATTTTGCTTGATCTTCATTCCAAGTTTTCCATTTTCCGTGATATTGTATTCAATATTCAGATCCTGTAATTTGCTCCATAACGTGGTTTTATTTTCAAGAGATACTTCTTTATTAAACGGGTACAATTCAGCGATCAGCTTTTTATCACTTTCTGAAAGATCATAATTTGCTCCTACCGAATAGCCATCCAGGGTGAAATTCGCGGAGACCGGGTAATGCATAATAGATTTTGGATCATAACTCTTATTTGTCATTGTCACACTATAGCGGTCGAACACCTGCTGATCCACCATTTCTTTTTTCCATCCCTGGTATTGCATGTAGTAGGCGTACACCACATCTTTGTTCCATTTGATATTGCTTAATGGGTTCATGTGTTCATGCAACAGGCCGAGCGTATGGCCAAACTCATGCAGTATTACAGATTTTAGCTGTGCATCTGTCTTGCTGTTTTCTATCCAGCCCAGGTTCATTGTTTCCTCATTCGCGTTCCTGTTTCTTGCCTCGGTTCCGATGTAGGAATAAGAGCCTTTTTTATCAAAACTAATCCTAATCTCACCCAGTCCCTGGGAAATAAAGTCAAACTTTACATTGGCAAACCGGCACCAGCCGATTGCATATTGTTTTACTTTTTCCTTTTGCCAATCCGATCCATTCATGAAACTCACTTTAAGCGTAGCACCCGGTGTCCATTTATTATTGAAATCATATACCCCCTGGCCTGCGCCGGTGTTTCTCCGGGTTGTTCTTACATCAATACAGGGTTGAACCTGCGCCTGAGTATAGGCAGAAATCAAAAAGACAATTGCAGTGAATGAATGGCGGATCGGTATCAAGGTGGTAGAATTTTGCCTTAAGATACAAAATCAGCGAATTCCGAAAATAATAAATTTGATGCAGGCACAAGCGTTGGCAAGACCTATAAGGTTTGAGCGGGCTTCCCAAAACTTTAATTTGCTTTTAAAACCTTATAGGTCTGTAAATATCCGCCGTCAATTCTTCGCCGGAATATGAAACTTCGATACCCACGATGGGTCAATTGACTTTGGGTTGCTCAGATCTATATCCGGATGTTGCTCCATATCCACTGTCAGCAAGTAAATATGATTCGGATCATCGGCAAACTTTGTTTTCTCCCAAAGAAAGGTACAGGAATGTTGTCCGTCCAGGTCGTTCTTTGGTATTGCCCTTGAGCTCGTACTTCCATTCCTGGTAACCCGGTAAGTTCCTTTTTCAGCTTTGGTGACGAATATCTGTTGACCTTTTGCATCCTTTTTAAATTCGACTGTTCCTTCCACCTGTGTCCAGGCTTCGTTGTCTACCCCATAGGTGTTTGCCTGAACATACAATAAAAATTCAAAGCGGCCATTCTCTTTGAATCTAAATTTTACGATCATACCGCCACCACTTTTATAACTGTTGTAGTTTGGACCGGAGCTGGTGTTTACATACCCTACTGTCGAAACAGTTGAGATCATCCAATAGGTTGAATCATTTGTTATCAATTCTGCCGGAACAGGGTTGACAGGTCTGGTTGTTTGCGAACAAGCGCTGGCTGCGACTAAAATACTGAGGACAAAAAATATTTTTTTCATAAAAAGGTTTTGTGGTCCAAATGTCTGCCGGCAACTGTTTCTTACTAAATGGGTTTGGAGTGAATTGGCAATTTTTCGGGATGGGTTGATCCATGCCCGTTAAAAATTAAAATTTGGCCATATAGTTTTGTTTAAATATTTTTGTTTTTATTTAAACAAAATGGATCTCTTTTCTATCTCCCAATTGCAGCAATTTTCAGGCATAAAGGCCCACACCATTCGGATATGGGAGCAACGCTACAATGCCTTACATCCAAACCGGTCGGAAGGCAATACCCGTTATTATGATAATTCTCAACTAAGACGATTATTGAATATCGTGAGCCTGATGGATTCTGATTACAAAGTATCCCAGCTGTGCGCTATGACTGATAAAAATTTATTTACACTGATTAATGATCAATTAAAGACACATTCAATTGTTAGGGATGAAGCAGAATATTTCATAACGCAGCTCCTGGCGGCGGGAATGAGCTATGATGAACCCGGATTTGATAAAATATTTTCCAAATGTCTTGAGCGCATGGATATGAAAGATGGCTATACAAAAGTTATTTATCCATTGCTGGAGCGGATCGGTCTTATGTGGTCAACGGATACAATGCCACCGGCAAGAGAACATTTTATGAGTAATATTATCAGGCAGAAATTGGTGTCGGCGATTAATGACTTACCTGCGCCTGCCAGCTCAAAAAGTTCCTGGCTATTGTTCTTACCGGAAAATGAGTTTCATGAGATTGGATTATTGTTTGCCCATTACCTGATCCGGAAAGCAGGAAGAAAAGTTTATTATTTAGGAAGCAATGTTCCCTTTGAAACACTTGCACAGGCGGTAAAAGAAATTCAACCCGGTAATTTTCTTTTTTTTCTTGTTCATTATGACGTTCCCGAAAATGTGCAGGACTATTTAAACAGCTTAACCAAAACGTTCAATAAAACAAGGATCAATTTATCCGGAAATGTAAAATTGATCAATCAATTGAAATTGGGAAGGCAGATCCAATGGAAGAAGTCGGTGCAGGAATTGGAGGATAGTCTCGTCTAAAAATTTGTAATGTCTAAAATTGCGATCATAGGTGCTGGTTTTTCCGGCTTAAGTGCAGCGGCTTACTTATCAGCAGCGGGTCATGAAGTGCATGTGTTTGAAAAAAATGCAGAGACGGGTGGACGAGCCAGACAGTTACAAACAGGTAACGGGTATGTCTTTGACATGGGACCAAGCTGGTACTGGATGCCGGGAGTGTTTGAAAAGTTTTTTAATGATTTTGATCTTACGGTTGCAGAAATGTATAAGTTAACACTTCTTGATCCATCCTTTGATATTGTTTTTGGAGAGAACGATACAATGCACATACCGGCTGATTTTTCCAATTTGTGTGATTTGTTTGAGTCGCTTGAAACCGGCAGCTCATCCAACCTTAAAAAATTCCTGGAGGAGGCAAAATATAAATACAAGACAGGCATTGAGAATCTTGTTTACAAACCCGGGCTTTCTATAGCAGAGTTTGCGGATATTGATCTGGTCAAAGGGGCATTTCGCCTCCAGGTTTTTTCTTCTTTCAGTAAGCATGTGCGAAAATATTTCAGCCATCCAAAGCTGATTGCATTGATGGAGTTTCCGGTATTATTCCTTGGTGCTATGCCGGAAGACACTCCTGCTCTCTATAGCCTTATGAATTATGCCGGATTGAAACTGGGAACGTGGTACCCTGAGGGCGGATTTGGAGCAGTTGTTAACGCTATGACCAAATTAGCTCAATCAAATGGAGCAATCATCCATCTTAATGCAGTAGTAGAAAGAATTGAAGTAAAAAATAATATGGTGGAGGGTATTATTGTCAATGGTACCAGGTTCGAATGTGACGCAGTAATCGCTGCTGCCGATTATCATCACGTAGAAAAAGAACTGCTTCAATTAAAAGACAGGAATTATACCGAAGATTACTGGGAGAAGAAAACACTGGCACCATCCTGCCTGATCTTTTTCATTGGGGTAAATAAAAAAATAGACCTGCTTAATCATCACAGTTTATTTTTTGATGAAGATATTGCCTTGCATTCAAAAGAGATTTATAAGGACCCGCAATGGCCTTCAAAACCGTTGTTTTATGTTTGCTGCTCTTCAAAGTCCGATCCCGTTGCAGCGCCACCTGGTCATGAAAATTTATTTGTATTGATGCCCATTGCTCCTGGCCTAAATGACAATGAAGAGATACGGCTGAAATACTTCGGGATTATGATGGATCGCCTGCAAAAGCAAACAGGCGAAGACCTATTGTCACATGTTGACTATAAAAAAAGCTATTGTATTAATGATTTTATCGCAGATTATAATTCGTATAAAGGGAATGCTTATGGTTTGGCTAATACGTTGAAACAAACGGCCCTCCTGAAACCAAAGATCAGGAATAAAAAGGTCAGAAATCTTTTCTATGCTGGTCAATTCACGGTTCCGGGGCCGGGTGTACCACCTTCGATCATATCGGGCAAAGTTGCAGCCGGGCAATTAATGAAATATTTAAAAAAAGTGCATGAAGTCGTTGTTTGATAATGTGTCGGTAGAGTGCAGCAAGACAACTACCCTTGCTTATAGTACCAGTTTTTCACTGGGCATTTACTTTTTAAATGCCCGGCTGAGAAACCCGGTTTATTCCATCTACGGCTTTGTTCGTTTTGCTGATGAGATAGTTGATAGTTTTCATGATTATGACAAGAGATACCTGTTAGAAAAATTCAAGGCAGATACGTTTGAAGCTATTGAGAATCGCATATCATTAAATCCCATTCTAAATGCTTTTCAGCAGGCAGTTCATCGGTATAATATAAGCCCGGACCTTATTCACACGTTTTTAAAAAGTATGGAGATGGACCTGGAAAGACAGGACTATTCAACTGTGAAATATGAGGAATACATTTTGGGTTCGGCGGAGGTTGTGGGCCTGATGTGTCTGCATGTCTTTACTGAAGGCAATAAGAAACTATATGATGACCTGGAGCCGTACGCCATGAAACTCGGTGCGGCTTTTCAAAAAATAAATTTTTTAAGAGATATACAGGCGGATTACCTGGGCTTGCAACGAACCTATTTTCCTGACGTAAATATGGAGCAGTTTACAGAAAGTGAAAAACAGCAAATAGAGAACGAGATAGAAAGTGACCTTAAAGAGGCAGTGAAAGGAATTAAGAAGCTTCCGCCTTCGTCAAAACGTGGTGTGTATCTTGCGTACGTGTATTACAGGTCATTGTTGAAGAAAATAAAAAGAGTTCCGGCAGACCGGGTGCTTACTGAAAGAATACGAATAAGTAATAGCAGTAAAATTGGGTTAATGATTAATAGTATCTTTCAATATAAAATGAACCTGCTTTAATGCCAGTTGTTGTTTTTAAAGAAATGCACATTTAAATCTATAAAAAATGGAAAAGATATTGCTTAACATATTGACAGTGTTGGTGGCCTTTTGCAGCATGGAAGCGGTGGCCTGGTTCACCCATAAATTTGTGATGCATGGATTGCTATGGCGGCTTCATAAGGATCATCACAAAAAAGAAACAACAGGATTTTTTGAACACAATGATTTTTTCTTTCTCATATTTGCGCTCCCGGGTATCGCCTGCCTGCTGATAGGCATCGCAAATGATCTTAATAGTTTTTTCTGGATCGGCCTTGGTATCACCATTTATGGATTTGCCTATTTCCTGGTGCATGATATTTTTATTCACCAGCGGTTAAAACTGTTCAGGAATTCAAATAATGTTTACCTGAGAGGTATAAGGAGAGCACATAAAATGCATCATAAGCATCTGGACAAAGAACAGGGAGAATGTTTTGGAATGTTATGGGTACCTTTTAAATATTTTCGCAGTGGTAAAAAGGAACAATGAAAATCACTTACCTGCTTATTGACTTCTTCACCATTATTGTACCGCTGCTATTTTCCTTTCACCCAAAATTAAATTTTCATAAAAACTGGAAAGCTTTTTTCTTAGGCAACCTTGTGACGCTCTTGTTGTTTGCAGCATGGGATATTTATTTTACTCATCTCGGCGTTTGGGGATTTAATCCCCGCTATGTAACGGGCTTGTATGTTTCTAATCTGCCGGTTGAAGAGATATTGTTCTTTGTATGCATTCCTTATGCCTGTGTATTTACCTACCATTGCCTGAATATTTTCGTCAACATCAGGTGGAACCGGAAATTTGAAACCGGTTTTATTATTGTTTTCGCAAGTGCGTTATTAATTGCAGGCATTTACAATCATGATAAACTTTATACCGCTTCCACTTTTATCAGCTTATCGGGTGTGCTTTTGCTTTTAAAATTTGTCTTAAAAGTAAAATGGCTCCCCAAACTGCTTAGCATATACCCTCTCCTGCTTATTCCTTTCTTCGTCGTAAATGGAATTTTAACAGGTAGCGGACTTCAGCAGCCGGTTGTTTGGTATAACGATGCTAAAAACTTAGGAGCTAGGCTGCTTTCGATTCCGGTTGAAGATATTTTCTACGGCTTTGAAATGATCCTGGTGAATGTTTTCTTTTACGAATATTTTATTTCTTCTTCCACAAAGAAAGCTCCGGTGAATACCGAAGCTTCTTCATAATGCAATTGGTTTGGCTGAAAATTTTATAACCATTGCTAGCCTTTGGACGGTTGGCAACGCTTTTATAAAGTTTATGCGTATTCTTCTTTCGCGGTCTTACTATAATCATCAATCAGCTTTCGCTGCAATTCAAACGGCACTGCTTCATAAGCCTGGAAACGCATTTTGAATTTTGCCCTTCCTTGCGTTATAGATCGCAATGAAGATGAATAGCCATTCATTTCGGCTAAGGGAACTTTCGCAATTACTTTTTGAAAATGCCCTTCGCTGTCTATTCCTTCTACAATGGCACGCCGGCTTTGCAGGTCACCCATTACAGCGCCTGTCAAATCATCAGGACATAATACTTCCACACGATACATCGGTTCAAGTATCTGCGGATCGGCCTGCTGGAATGCCGAACGGAAAGCCTGTAACCCGGCTATTTTAAAAGATATATCATTGCTGTCAACCGGGTGCATTTTACCATCATATACACATACACGTATATCACGGGCGTATGAACCAGTCAATGGGCCATTATGCATTTTTTCCATCACCCCTTTTAATATGGATGGCAGAAACCTCGTATCAATAGCACCTCCGACAATACAATTATAGAAGACTAATTTGCCACCCCAGTCTAATTCATGCACATCCCTTCCTCTCACATTGAGGTCCTTTGGTTCGGGCATGCCTTCATACCATGGTTCTATCCGCATGTACACTTCGCCAAACTGACCAGCGCCGCCACTTTGTTTCTTGTGACGGTAATTGGCATCAGCCATTTTCCGTATTGTTTCGCGGTAAGCGATCTTTGGTTTTACAAATTTCACTTCTAATTTATGACTATGTTCTATTTTCCATTTTGCAACAGCCAGGTGCATATCTCCCTGGCAATGGATCAGTGTTTGTTTCAATTCCTGTGAAACTTCAACTAACAACGTTGCATCTTCTTCTCTTAATTGGTGCAATGCCAGCGACAGTTTTTCCTCTTCGCCCTTTTTTAATGTTTCAATCGCAACGGTCATATTCGGGGATGGAAATTCTATTGGCGTTAATTCATAGTTTTTACCACGGGTATGCAATGTATTATTGACGTGTGTGTTCTTTAATTTTAGCGTCGCACCTATATCTCCTGCCACTAATTCGTTCACACTGGAACGTTTATTTCCCTCCACCAGGAATAACTGGTTGATTTTTTCCGTTACTCCTGTAGTTTCATTTTCGAGTTCCATCCCGCTCTTGATAGTTCCTGAATATACTTTGAAGAATGACAGCTCACCGACGTGAGGCTCGCTGATCGTTTTGTAAACAAAAATACACGCAGGGCCGCTCGCGTCACACTTCAGCTTATCGCCGGACCTGGTTGACTGCGAAGGCATTTCGTTTGCGCTGGGGCAAACGTTATCAATAAATCCCATCAGCCTTCCGCTTCCCATATTTCTTTCGGCCGATAAACAGAATACAGGAAAGAGGTCATGGTTGATCATCGCCTTCTTCATTCCCATTTTCATTTCATCTTCCATCAATTCACCTTTATCAAAATATGTTTCCATCAGGCTCTCGTCATTGCTGGCGATCGCTTCGATTAATTCTTTGTGCAATTCTTCGGCTCTCGCTTTCTGATCATCCGGTATCGGTAATTTTTCCGGTTTACCGCCACTATCCTTGAATTTATACATGATCATGCGAAGCACATCAATGATCTGGTGAAAACCGGAACCAACCTGGTAAGGATACTGAACAACTACCACATTATTTCCAAAATGTGATTTGGCTTCGCGAACCGTTTTATCGAAATCAGCATTATCGTCATCGAGTTTATTGACAGCAAATATCATCGGGGTTTTGAATTTCTCAGTATAGTCCCAGATGACATCGGTACCTACTTCCACTCCCATAACTGCATTTAATAACATAACGCCTGTATCGGCCACTTTTAGTGCGGAGATCACTTCACCAACAAAGTCATCGTAACCTGGCGTATCGATTATATTGATCTTATAGCCTCGCCATTTTGTGTGAAGGAGCTTGCTAAAAATAGAATTACCACGTTCCTGTTCCAGTTCGTGGTAATCTCCGGTGGTGTTGCGGTCGGCTATCGTGCCGCGGCGGTTGATCAGGCCTGCTTCATATAGCATGCACTCCGCTAAGGTCGTCTTACCTGAGCCAGCGTGGCCCAGCAAGACAATATTTTTGACATGTGAGGTATCAAATTCGGGCATGGCAAGAAGATTTAATAAATAAAATAATAGTGTTGTCTGAATTTAATGGGTGATCCGACAACCGGTCATGTGCATTTGAGGCACATAGCTGAAAGTCTAAAGGCAGATGTATCAGTTATTCGCTCGGGCTAAAAAATTGTTGAACTCTTCCCTGATATCCTGCAGGGTATGCTCCAGGCTTTGATATTGACCAAATAAATTTTCATGATCTGCTACTGTTTCTTCATTTAGCCCGTTTTGTTCACGCATTTCATAACCGATCTTACGATCATGTGTTTTGATCGCTTGTTTGAGATCGTGAATGTTGATAAGCTGAATGTGAAACTGGTTGTGGAGATGTTCGACGTCTTGTAGCTGTTCTTTGGAGAGGGTGCGGCCTGCTGCTTGTTGAAGTTTTGTTTTATCCTGGGTAAACTCATCGCGGTATTGACGAAGGGTTTGTCTCCAGGCCTCACACTCTGAGATGAGTTGTGCGGTTTCTACCTGAACCATGGGCGTTAAATTTAAAGGTGAAGCAATGTTATTAAGAGCTTTACTAAAGTTAAGCCAGTTTTTCCGGATAAACCAGCAATTTTTTCAACCAGGTCACTGATTTTTTGCACATGAGTAATCTCACATAAAATCCCGCGACGCCTATTTAATTTGCCGTGGAGATCCCTGGATAAAAAAAACCTTCGATCAGAAGGTCTTTTTTATTAACTATTTTTTATTTGTCTTAATGTCTTTTCCCCTTATTTCCCCCGGGATTGCCACTCGTCGTTTTTGCCTTGGTTCTTCCAGGGTTAACTTTATAACGGCCCACCGCCGCTGCATGGCGGGTTGTTACAGTAACAGAAGTGACCCGATGGGGCGAGTAAACCCGGTGAGCATGTATTACACGGTGGGTATGTACGATGCCAGAATGTGCATGATACCCGCGATGGAAAGGATGCCATACGTGCCATGTGAGTGGTCTCCAAGGTCTCCACCAACCTGGATAATGATGCCACTTCCACGGTGATACCCAAGGCCTGTAAGCCGGGGTATAGACAAACCGTACTGAGGGCCAATACCAAACATTTACAACAACGCGGGGGTTAAAATTCTCAAAATCTGCATTCGGACCCCCGGCAAAGCTGTTGTCGTTTTCGTTATATATGAATGCTTCTTCATCGCCTCCGCCACCGGGTTCAACAATCACCTGCTCGCCATAAATATCTTCATCACCTATGATTTGAAGCATTGCAGTCGTGTCACCGGTTTTTTCCAATTCAATTACCGCAATATCCTGGCTTTCTTTTTTCGAAATGACCGCCTGCAATACAAAAGCATGTGCTTCTTTATCGGATTTATCAATTACTCTTATATAATCAATATCACCGTCTTTATTTAGGTCAAGATTGTTGACATGATTATCCTCCGAGTTGAGCAATTTTTCAAGATCTTCCGGCGAACTCGCTTTTTTAAACATGGCCAATGCGCCCTGTAAACTGAAGTTATCACCAGGAAGACCTGTTGAGTCAACACCGGATCTGTTTTGCGCCTTTGTTGCTATTGCTATTATGAAGCAGGCAACCAGGGCAGTCAGGTAATAGAATGGTTTCATATAACAAAGAATTTGAAATGTTGAGACAATGAATGGTGAGTTAGGTTTAGTCAATCAGTGAAAATAATTTTTGAGATTAGTAATATCCCATAGACGTTCTCGTAAAAATCATAGCCGTGAATAATTTATTAACCGGCAGTTTGACTAAGCAGCCTGACAGTTGTGGAAAACCCGGCTTTCCCGTGAATAAAAAACCTGATATGTTGAAAAGGAAACTCAATAGTAGCCAGCTTGCTTACTGGAATTCGATAAATTGCAGGTCCCATTTTAGAATGATAAGCCAGACTACCATACAACAAATCCTTGGCCGCATTGAGATAATCGATGTCATCGGCGGTTTCGTAAAACTAAAGAAAAGGGGCACAAACTACCTTGGGCTCTGTCCATTTCACAATGAAAAAACACCGTCGTTTACCGTTTCGCCCGCCAAGGAAATTTATAAATGTTTTGGTTGTGGCCGCAGCGGTAATACGATCAGCTTCTTAATGGAGCATGAGAAGTACAGTTATGTGGAGGCTTTAAAATGGCTGGCAAACAAATATGGAATTGAGATCGAAGAAACTTTTCAGAACGATGAACAAAAGCAGCAAAAGCAATCGGCGGACAGCCTTTATATCATCAATAGTTTTGCTCAGCAGTTTTTTACAAAAGCGCTTTTTGAAACGGAAGAAGGCCAGGACATTGGGCTAAGTTATTTGAAAGAAAGAGGATTTAGGGAGGATGTCATCAGGAAATTCCAATTGGGCTACTCGCCTGAACAAAAAGATGCCTTTACAAGAGAAGCAACAGCCAAACAATATAGTCCGGAGCTATTGATTAAAACAGGTTTGGTGGTCAGCCGAAATGACCAGCTGTTGGACAATTATCGTGGCCGTATCATTTTTCCTGTGCACAGCCAGAGCGGAAAAGTTTTGGGTTTTGGCGCCAGGGTATTAAAGACAAATGATAAAGCGCCCAAATACATCAACACGCCGGAGAATGAAATTTATGTAAAAAGCAGGATCCTTTACGGAGCCTATTTTGCGAGACAGTCGATAGATAAAGCGGATGAATGTTTATTGGTAGAGGGTTATACCGATGTTGTTTCATTGCACCAGGCAGGAATTGAGAATGTAGTTGCTTCAGGGGGCACTTCGTTGACCCAGGACCAGCTGAGACTGGTAAAGAAATATACCAACAACCTGACTATTATTTATGATGGCGACGCTGCCGGCGTGAAAGCTGCGCTGCGCGGTTTAGATCTTGCTTTAGAGGAAGGACTAAACGTAAAACTGGTATTAATACCCGACAATGAAGACCCGGATAGTTATGTAAATAAGTTGGGAGCTTCTTCTTTCGTTCAGTTTGTGCACAAAAATAAGAAGGACTTTATTTTATTCCAGTTGGAAGTGGCGCTGAAAGATGCGGGCAGCGATTCCACCAGGAAAGCAGAAGTGGTCAACCGGATGGCGGAAACCATCTCGAAGATAAATAAAGCAGAAGATTTTACCAGGCAACAGGATTATATCAAACAGTGTTCCGAGATACTTAAGATTGATGAAACTGGCCTGCATTCGCTCGTCAATAAATTCATTCGCGACAGGATTGCCACCCAGGAAAGAAAGCTACCATTTGAGGAAGCTGGCAGGACGGAAGACAATGCAAGAAAAGCTGAAGCGACCGACTATGATGAAGCCACGTTTAGTTTATTGTTCAAAGATGAATTGCAGGAACGTGAAATTGCCCGGGTATTATTAGAGTCCGGAACTAAGCGATGGGATGAATCGAAGTTGGTGGCCGATCATGTATTAGAAGAAATGGTAGATGAAAGCCTGATTGATAACAGGGAAATTCTTCAGTTGATTAATTCTTTCAAGGAGACTATGCAGCATGGTTCATTACCTGATAAGCATTATTTTATCTATCATCCTGATGCTAAACTAAGCGCCCTGGCTGTCTCGTTGCTTAATTTCCCTTACGAAGAAAGTGAACACTGGCGCCGCGAATTCAGCCAGGCTACCGGTTATCAACCACAGTTGTTTGAAAAGGGGTATGAAGATTTCCTAAGAACGGTGGCACGTGATAATGAAAATGAGCTGATGACATACCTTATAATCGACGAAGACAAAACAAATGAACAGGTTGATTCTGCCATCAATTATCTCAAGTTGCGAAAAATAAAACGAATGCTACTGGAAAACCAGGTGGATATGGAAAAACAACATACGCCGGAGGAATATGAAATGCTTTACAGGACCCACGAACATTTGAAACTAATGGAGATTGAATTAACCCGGAAAACGGGCACCGCTATTATCCGGTGATCGGAGACGTACCTCTTTTATTTCAAATAGTCAGCAATTCATCTTACGGACAGGGTCAGCTGAATTTCAACTTAAGCACCAAGAATCCAGGAAACAGTCCTCAAATAATTAGGAGAAAATTTCAAACTAAAATTAGATTCCGGATTAATGATTGATATCAACTGTGGTTGGTGCTCTATAAGTTAAACTTTGTTCCTTCGTATACCTCAATTAAAGGAATTGACAGCCGTATCGTTTTGATCTGCAAGGCCTGTTCGATTCTTTTATATTCTTCCAATTCCCAGTGATTATTATCATTTATGCAGAATACCTCTACATGAATTTTTTCTGAATCAACCAGAATATATTCTTTCAGGGTAGGTATATCACGATATAAGGTAAATTTTTCACCTTTGTCGTAACTCTTCGTAGAAGGTGAAAGAATTTCGAAAATCACAGAAGGGTTGAGAATATTCCAATCATCATTGTCTTTTGTAATGATCTGACCACATACAATTGAAATATCAGGATAAGTAAACAGCGTATTCTGCGGTATGTGAATTCGTTGATCACTGTGGAATGCTCTGCAAGACTTGCCCTTAAGTTTTTGGTTTAGCCAGCCCAGGATGTTGCCTGCAATGATATTGTGAATTACTTTGGCCCCCGACATGGCAAAGATCTCTTCCTGGTAATACTCATGTTTTTTCTCCGAAGTATTTTCATATTCCAGATATTCTTCCACCGTAAACTTTTTCTTACCGTAGGCAATAACCGGTTCCCTGATTACTAAATCCATGAATTAAATTTACACCAATTATTTTATTTTCGTCAGCAGGAGGTCACTATAGGAAACATCAATAAGATCTACTTCTTTAACACCAAATTCCTTCATATAAAAATCACATTGATCCTTCAGTTCTTTTTCGCCTAGATCAGCCAGAATATTACCTGCTTCAATCTCCAGAAATGATCCCAGCCCGGGCACTTCATCAATATGGAATTTGACGTTCCTGATATAGTATATCTCGCGTCTTTTTTTTACAATCACTTTAATACCGACTGAGGTTGCCAGCACTTCCTTCAAACCTTTGGCATCCTCTACTGTCACCAGGTGAAAACGCGAATTCTTGGGTCCAGCCTTATTTTTTCGCTCGTAAAAAATAAGGTTGTTTTCAATGTTTCCTTCCCGCAGCTTCAATCTGCCCCTGGCTACATTAAAATATGTATCCGTCTGTTCATCGGTTCCTTTCAGCTCGGCCGCATGCGTAAGCAGGTAGTTCCGGATGGACCCGGGATCTCTGCAAACCGCTTTTATTTCTACATTCAGAAATGCCATTATCAGGGGTTTTATTCCTGCCAAGCTAAGATTAATACAAGAAAAAAGGTTTGTCGCTTTCGCAACAAACCTTAATGTTTTTTTGTAACAGTAACTGCTTAGTCAGCCAGGGCAGCAGCATGTCTTTTCCTCGTGGCGGGAGCATTTTCACTTCTGAAGTTTTCTCCCCTTACAAATCTCATAGCACTCCATACATGGTCCAGCTCAACACGCTCAATGCTTTCGTAGCCTTCGCATGTTAAACGATTCCAGCTGGAGTCGCGGTTAAGATCTGTAACGATTTTAGAAGTGATCTTTGGATACGCCACCCAAAATTTTGACCCCTCTTTGAGGGAAGGCATAACGTCTCTTAAGATACCGTTGAGCTGATTTTCATTGACTGCAAAAACCAATGCAAAATCAATTTTGCGGACCTTTAAAAGCGGCGTCATGTTTTTGGCAAAAGACAATTTACTGAACTGTTTCTCAATCGAAGAAGGCAAACCCTGAATTAATAGATTCTTTTCGTCTGCCAGTTGTAATTTTTCGAAAACTGTTTGTGACATACTTGGAAAGAATTTTTAGGTTTCTGCCTACCACTCCGAACTTGGAGATGGTTCAACAGAGTTCTCATTTGCAGGGAGGGCAAAGGTAGGGAAAAAGGATTGCTATTTAAAGGTTTATGGAGAAAAAAATGCCTTTTAATTATCAAAATGACAATTTATTAATGAAAATCAAGTTTTTGTTTATCTCACCGGCTTATAATACTTCAATGCCTCTGGCATCAGGCTGCGTAACTGATCAATACGTCTACCTTCGGAAGGATGCGTACTGAGAAATTCAGGTGGCTTTTGCCCGTTACTTGCTTTCTCCATACGTTCCCACAAAGGAATAGCCTCTTCAGGGTTATATCCTGCAGATGCAGCCAAAATAAGCCCGTATTTATCGGCTTCCAGCTCATGTTTCCTTGAAAAAGGAAGTAACACTCCAACAGTTGTTCCGAGTCCATATGCAGCTAAATAGGCATTTTGCGTCTCTGCAGGTTTGTTGGCTACAGCCGCCTGAAGTCCCGCTCCTACCACCTCAGCTCCTAATTGCCCACTCATTCGTTGATTGCCATGCTGCAAAAGAGCATGTGACACTTCGTGTCCCATCACGGCGGCTAAAGCAGCTTCATTTTGAGTAATAGGCAATAACCCGGTATAAACAACAATTTTGCCGCCCGGCATACACCAAGCATTCACTGCTTTATCATCCACAAGATTGTATTCCCATTTAAATCCAGCCAGTCTATCGGAGATACCATTTTGGGCATAATACCCCTCAACAGCTTTGGTAATACGTTGCCCTACCCTTCGCACCATGTCAACATCTCTATTGGTTGACGCAGATACAACTTTATTTGCAGAAAGAAATTCCTGGTATTGTTGAGTGGCCATTGTTTGCAGGTCGCTCTCCTTGAACAACGTCAATTGAGATTTCCCCGTAAGTGCATTTTTAGAGCAACCGATAATAATCGCTGCTGTAACGAGAAGTGAACCGAATGTCTTCATCATTTGAATTAATTTATTTATAAAAAAACAATGATTGTACCAAGAAAGGCACAATCATTCAATTTCGATAGATTATCAAGATATTTTTCCCGGGCTGATCCTAAACCTGGGACCCAGAGGACTGTTTTCTCCGTTGCCTGCGACGATCGCGATGTTTCAAAATGGGAACTTTACTTTCAGCCCCCTTCAACAGGCGACCGATATTCTTTTGATGAGTAAGAACCACCATTAAAGCCACTGCAATGGCAAATACACGGTAGATTTCATTTTCGACATTGAAAATGACGAGAATAAAAACCGGAAATGCGACACTGGCTAGTATAGAACTTAATGATACAAACCTGGTGAGATATAAAACTAATAAGAAAACTCCCGCACAACTGAGAGCTGTCCATGGAGAAATGCCAACCACCAAGCCGAACAAAGTTGCTACACCTTTTCCTCCCCTGAAATCTGCCCATATGGGAAAGATATGTCCCACGACCGCTGCCAATCCGAGTCCGATCTGGAAATTGAGAAATTGCGTACTATGATCCGCATAATGAGGAATAAGAAGTGCCAGGTTGACGGCTGCCATACCTTTAAGCATGTCAACTATCATGACAATGGTTCCCCATCTGGGACCAAGAACGCGATAGGTATTCGTAGCTCCCGCGTTGCCACTTCCATATTCACGAATGTCAATACCAAAAAAATATTGGCTAACCCATACGGAGGTTGGAATGCTACCAATTAAATATGCGAGAACTATCATCAATAGTTCATTCATAGAACTGTAGGTTGAGTTGGACAACAAAAATACTAAAAAATAGGCGTGTTGGTAATAATAGTTTAATCCATAAGTCACAATATCTTAACATGAGAACCTTAAACACAACCAGTTATCTCTAACAGTCGTTTGTATTAATTGCAAAGAATACTCGATGCTTTTGCGGAAAATAACATCCTCATCTTCCTTGAGTAAACCGCTGAGAAGCAAAGTTCCGCCAGGTGCCAGTAGGTTGAAAAGCCGTTCAAAATTCTCAAGAATTACATTTTTGTTAATGTTCGCCAGTATGATATCAAACGTCGGCTCTGCAGGAGGGAAATTGGCTTTTTTCAACTCAATACGTGAGCAATCATTGCGACTAATATTCTCGGCAGCATTCTCAATGCTCCAATCATCATTATCGATGGCTATTACTTTTTTTGCCCGTAAGTTTTCTGCAAGTATTGCCAATACTCCTGTTCCCGTTCCGAAATCAAAAACCTTTTTATCAACAAAGTCAACAAGTCGCATTTGCTGAACCATCAAAACAGTAGTAGCATGATGACCTGTACCAAAGCTCATTTTGGGAGTAATAATAAGTTCATGCTGCACATTCGCAACCGGTTCGTGAAAATCTGCACGGATCGCGACGAAATCATCTACTACAACCGGATCAAAATTCGACTCCCAAACTTTGTTCCAGTTTGTTTCTTCAATTAACGATTTAGTGAAAGCTACCTTGAGTTCCCCGGCAATGTCTGTAACGTCATTGTCGATAAAATTTTTTTTTACAATGAAAGCTTTTAAGCCGGCATCTGTCTCTTCAAATCCTTCAAACCCTGCCAAACTAAGTTTTGCAATTAATACATCTTTTTGTTCAGCTGAAAGAACGGCAAATTCTATTTGAATGTATTCATTCATTACTATTAAACTAAAAAACCCCGGATGACCCGGGGTTAAATTTATTTATTGTTTGATTCTTCCGTTCGCGGTTTTTGTTCAGGCTTAGGCATCAGGATCTTTCTTGACAATTTAAACTTGCCGGTTTTAGGGTCAGTACCGATCAGCTTCACCTTAAATCTGTCGCCTTCGCGCACAATTCCTTCGAGCGTCTCCAGTCTCTTCCAGCTTATTTCACTTATATGAACTAATCCTTGTTTGCCTGGAAGAAATTCCACAAAAGCTCCAAATGGCATGATCGTTTTTACCACGGCATCATACGTGTCACCAATTGCTGGAACAGCCACGATACTCTTGATCCATGCTTCCGCTTTTTGTACTCCTTCCTTTTCTGTACCAAAAATGCTCACTTCACCTTTATTATCCACTTCTTCTATGTTGATCGTCGTTCCGGTCTCACGCTGCATTTCCTGTATCACTTTACCACCAGGTCCGATTACGGCGCCGATGAATTCTTTATCAATGAACATCTTGATCATTCTAGGAGCATGTGGCTTCACATCATCACGGGCCTTGTCAATTGTAGCATACATGGCATCAAGTATATGCAACCGTCCTCTTTTTGCCTGCTCCAGGGCCTGGCGCATTACATCCATACTTAACCCGTCTACTTTTATATCCATCTGCACACCACAAATGCCATCGCGGGTGCCTGTTACCTTAAAGTCCATATCACCAAGATGATCTTCATCGCCCAGGATATCTGTCAGTATAGCAAACTGTCCGTCTTTACTTATCAATCCCATAGCAACGCCTGATACGTGCTTGGGGATCCCTACTCCAGCATCCATCAATGCAAGTGAAGATGCGCAAACAGTCGCCATCGAAGACGAACCATTGGATTCAAGGATATCACTGACTACACGAACCGTGTAGGGGAAATCACCACCCGGCATCATTTGTTTTAACGAACGCATGGCAAGATTACCATGTCCTACTTCTCTGCGGCCGGGTCCGCGCATCATCTTTACTTCACCTGTGGAGAAGGGAGGAAAGTTATAGTGCAATATGAATTTTGAATAATCAGAAACGGCAGCGCTTTCAATCAACAACGCATCCAAAGGAGTTCCTAAAGTAACTGTTGTGAGAGCCTGCGTCTCACCTCTTGTGAACAATGCTGCCCCATGCGGCGAGGGCAATACATCAATTTCCATATCCAAAGTACGGACCTGGTCCAGGCCACGTCCATCCAAACGGACCTTGTCGCGCAATATCATATCCCTGACAATATGATATTGAAGATCGCCATAGTAAGTTTTTGCGAGTTTCTTGATATCATCAGCTAATTCTTCCGCTTCCGGAATCTTATATTCTGCTTTAAGATGTTCAAGCAATTCATCTTTCAAAACATCAAACTTGTCGCTGCGCTCATGTTTGGCCAATGCCGATTTTGCAATCGCATAAACTTTGTCTTTTGCAAATGCATTTACTTTTTCCCTTAGCTCTTCATTGTGTACAGGCTTCTTATACTCTCTTTTACCGGTGACGCCTTTCAGCTGGCGCAGTTCTTCCTGTGCCTTTATCTGCACCCTGATCGCTTCATGGCCCACTTCTATGGCCCTGATCAGGTCTTCTTCCGAACATTCATGGGCCTCACCCTCTACCATCATAATATTTTTCTCCGTAGCGGCAATCAAAAATTCAAAATCTGCCTTTGCAAGTTCATCCCGCAAGGGATTGATCACATAATTACCTTCGACTCTTGCTACACGTACTTCAGAAATAACCTCCTGGATGGGAATATCGGAAACAGCTAAGGCGGCAGAGGCCGCGAGACAAGCCATTGAGTCTGGCATCACCTGGGCATCGCTTGATATCAGTGTTATCAATACCTGCACCTCACATAAATAATCATCCGGAAATAAAGGACGGAGAGCCCGGTCAACTAACCGGGAGGTGAGGATCTCATAATCATTCAAACGAGCTTCCCGCTTAAAAAAAGATCCTGGTATCCGGCCCGCTGAAGCAAACTTTTCCTGGTAGTCCACTGACAATGGGAAAAAGTTTTGACCCTCTTTTGGTTCTTTATTGGCCACCACGGTGGCAAGCAACATGCAGTTGCCCTGTGATACTGTAACGGAGCCATCGGCCTGGCGTGCCAAACGACCGGTTTCGATCGTCACTTCACGTCCGTTACCTATATCAAACGATTTACGAATTGGTTGTTGTAACATAAAAATGAGAAATTAGAAATGAATTGGAATTTGAATTATGGGGCCGGCTATATTACTGCTATGATCTTCGTTGCGTCGTACTATTTAGCATTCTGTTCTTCACTGAGTCATGATTTCGAAGTAATAATCGGAGGCCAAAAACAGTTTTTCCCAACGTCTTTAGAGAAGTTGGGAAATGTCATTTATTGAAAATCCATTTTGGCTGGAATGAATTCTCGGCTAAAGGAATCTGCCCAAATCTCCGCCATTGGCTGATAGGGAGAGTTTACTTCCTTAATCCGAGTTTTTCGATCAATTGGCGGTAACCGGTCAGATTATGTTTTTGCAAATAGTTAAGCAGCCTCTTACGTTTACCAACTAATTGCATAAGACCACGGTGAGTGGAGAAATCTTTTTTGTTTTGCTGAAGGTGCTCGCTGATCTGCGCAATTCGCTCAGTCAACTGTGCGATCTGGCCTTCAGTGGAACCGGTATTAGTGGCTTTTCCGCCGAATTCTTTAAAAATTGTTGTTGTTTTTTCTTTTGTTAAAGGCATCTTTGTTTTTTTTGATTCACCAGATTATGAATACTTATTAGTTATTTATTGTGGCGGCAAAGGTAAGGCAATGAACCCGAACGGCAAAAGCTTCATTGTGCTAATTTTCAACAGGAAACACGGTCTGATCGGTACACTGCCGTATTTTTGTGAACATGGAACTTTCGCAGGATACGAGGAACATTCTTGGGCTCCGCCTTCCCACCGATCCGAGATGGGTCAACCTGGCCGAAAAATCTTTAGAAGAGATACTTACGGACCATGCATGGTGTGAGCAAAAGGCGGCTACCTCTTGCATATCATTGATCCAGAGATATAGTGATAGGGAAAAACTAGTAACCGACCTCTCCCCGATTGTGAATGAAGAATGGGGTCATTTCAGGTTGGTTTTAGCCGAATTACAAAAAAGAAAGCTCAAACTAGGCAAGCAAAGAAAGGATGAATATGTAAATGCATTGCTGGATTTCCAGGTCAAGGGCGGAAGCGCTGAAGATAACCTGCTCGACAGGCTGTTGACCATGGCGATGATCGAAGCCCG
>JANWHX010000302.1 GCA_025450235.1 Chitinophagaceae bacterium
CGAAATTGGTTGAACTCACGTCCGCCGCGTCCGGCAATTGATGGTTCTGAATAATATAATTGGTGTTTATTCCATTCAGTATCGTTTGAAACCGGTGAAGGAATACCTGGCCAGACTGGTGAACATTCAAGACATACTGTACCCCTAGTTGCAGATTAATATTGACATAGGAGCTATCCTTCCGCAACATATCAAATGCAAAGTCAATTCCAAATGGTGAATGAAACAGGTATGGGTGCTGGTAAACGATGTTCAGCCGGGGCGATTTTACCTGCAACTGTTGCCAGTTGAGTCCGACAGTCTCCCCGTTACCAAATGCATTTCTTAATTTAATATTTGCTTCTCCGGTGATCAATATTTTATTAGATGCCAGTTGGTCGTTATTTGGTAAGAATCCAACCAGGACATTTACCTGGCTGCTTCGATTCTGTTTTAAATACATTTCCAGGATAGAGCCGGTACCGAGCCACACCAATTTGGCCGGGTATTCTTCCTGAACATATGGAAGTTCCCTCATCCGCTTACTTATGCGTAACAATTTCTCCTTGCTGAAAATACTGCCGTTACGAATATCCAGGTAGCGTTGCAAATAATCATTCGAAATCTTCGCGTTGCCATATATACGGATGCTATCGATTTTGTATAGAGGACCTTTCTCGACTCTTAGCCGTGCATTTACACTTTCACTCTCAAGTTGAAGGCTGTCCAAATAAACTTTTGCAAACGGATGGCCATTATTCTCTAAATAATTCAATATCCTGTCCTGCCATAACCGTACTTCCGCAAAATCCATCGGTTTGCCATTAAACATTTTTTCGTTCCACCCTGCGTTTTGCAATAATGAAATATCTACCGACGAAGCGTCTATTTGAGCCCATTTATAAATATCGCCGGTAAACAATACAATTTTTGCAAATGCTGAGTCATACGATACACTATCCAGGGAAGCAGTAACATATCCCCTCGATTGGAGGCTGCGGGGTAATTGGTTCACATACTCCGTACAGGCTGCCCGGCTGGAAAAGGCTGAGGGTATCTTTAGATCTTCGCTGAGAAAAGTTGAGTCTTTATCAACACAACGGGTGAAAAGGGCATAATTGTTTTGTGCCAATAGTTGAATTGACAGTAAAAAACTGAGAATAGATATTGGCAGTCTTAATTTTGTCATACCTCGTCCTCACCCTGGCCCTCTCCCCCGGGGGGAGAGGGTAAGGGCGAGGTAAAATTATTCATTAATCCCAGCACCATTGGCAGGTATTTACATTCATATTCCTTTTTGCAAACAGGCTTGCCATTATTGCAATTTTCATTTTGCCACGTCATTACGGCTTAAAAACGAACTCGTGGCTGCTTTATTGAAAGAAATGGACCTGCAGCGGGATTATTTTGAAAAGGAAAAGGTTGAAACCATTTATTTTGGCGGGGGAACTCCCTCCCTGTTGCAAATTGATGATCTAAATGTCCAACTTGAAAAAATAAGATCCATTTTTGACGTGGCGGAAGATGCAGAAATAACCCTTGAAGCCAACCCGGATGATATCAACGAAGAAAAACTGACCGGATGGAAAGAAACAGGGATAAATCGCCTCAGCATTGGCGTCCAGAGTTTTTTTGAGGAAGACCTTAGATGGATGAACAGGGCGCATGATGTCAGTCATGCAGTCGTCAGTCTGCAGTCGGCGGTCAGGCAATTTGATAATATTACTGTTGATTTGATTTATGGAACACCCCTTTTGACAAATGAAAGGTGGCAACAAAATGTAGATGCGGTTATTGAACTCAGCATTCCACACCTTTCATGTTATGCGTTGACAGTAGAGTCCAAAACTCCATTACAAAAAATGATCAGCCTGGGTAAGATGGAAGATGTAAGTCCCGATAAACAATCAGAACAATTCCTTTTACTGATGCAGTGGATGGAACAAGCCGGGTATGAACATTATGAAATATCCAATTTTGCCAAACTTGGCTCGTCGTCAGGCCGACCAGGCTTCCGCAGCAGGCACAACTCGTCGTATTGGCAGCAAAAAAAATATCTTGGTATTGGTCCATCTGCCCATTCCTTTAATGAAAACAGTCGTCAATGGAATGTTTCAAACAACACTGTATATATTGAATCGATAAACAAAGGCATCATTCCTTTTGAAAGGGAAGAACTAACGGCGATACAAAAAACAAATGAATACATCATGACGTCGCTGCGAACTATGGAAGGATTGGATCTTACGAAAGTTGAGGCCGAACTTACCGACAGGTTGATCAAACAAACCAGGAAATATGTTGACCGGGGTTTGCTGTTACAGAAGAATAGCTGGTTAATATTAACGAACGAAGGAAAACTGCTTGCCGACGGCATTGCGTCCGACCTTTTCGTCTGAGGATTTACCTTATCGAATCAACCGCCATGGCATAGGTAGTAAACAACCCATATCCATTTTTTACATTACTGTAAAGATTTACGGGCTCGGCAAAGGGATTGTCCACTGCATTCTCGTAACTGTTAAGTGATTTGGTGTATTTGTAGTAGTCCTTGTTGATGTGCAATAATTCAACGGTTGCTCTTCTTGTCCCCGATGGAGTATTTTGCGGATCAAGTAAACCCGCATCCGTATAAAATATCAATGTTTTGAGTGTGCCATTGAAATTCATATCTGACAATAATAATCGATCACCCTGCAGGCACTCATCCGGATAGATCGGATCTTCATACACCAGCTTCTCGACATCCTTGTCATTGGTATAGACACAATACAAATAGGATCCGTAGGCATCCAGAAAATGCAACAGGTAATAATCTTCGGTCGACCCATTGTCATTAAAGCTTATCCTGATTTCATCCTGTGAACGACCGCCTGCATCGATCCGTGCATTGCGGGTAATTGTAAGACTATTTATAGGAATCAACGACGGTGTAAAGCTTATTGCTTCAGCTGTTGGAAAATTTGGAGCTGATACCAGGAGTTTGTACGTCTTTTCTGCTTCTATCCTGGTTATAGCCGCCTTATACGTTTGACTCGTTGTGTTGTATTTCAAACTATCCTTCAGAATATCGTTCTCGTATAACAAAGCCGTTGCATTTTTTACAATATAAGGATCGGTCTGGCCCCCGATTGGCAAAGGTTCGATTACGCCCCTTGTGCGGCTGATCCTCGCCTCAGGAAATACATTTTGCCCCTGCCGGCTCTCCCCGACGAGCTTTGGCGGTTGCGGCGGAATATTGATATGGGTTTCTCTTTCGCAGGACGCAAGAATAGAGAACATTGTTGCCATTACCAGTATATATTTCATATGCCTGAATTAAAATTTGAATTGATAACTAAGACTCGGGATAATCGGGAACAATGTGACCTTGTAAAAAACCGGTGTCTCAATACCCGTATTCATGTCATACTGCGAACCCCGATAGATAAAAAAAGTATTCAGCCGGTTATAGACATTATAGATATTGACGTTCCATGATCGTTCATACCTCTTTTTTTGCTTTATAAATTTTATTCCTACATCCATCCTGTGATAAGCCGGCATTCTGAAATCATTCCGGCCACCATACACTTCAACTTCGTCACCGTTGCTGTTTGAATAGACCGCTACCGGCAATGAGATCGCCACCCCTGTACCATATACCCAATCTGCGCTCAGCTGAATTCTCTTACCGATATTATGCACGACCGCAATTTTCGCATCATGCCTCCGGTCATATTTATAAGGAAACCAATTCCCGTAATTAAGATCATTAAACTGGCGATTTGTCCAGCTTAATGTATAGCCCACCATGCCGGTGGTGCGGCCCTTTTTCTTCTGCAGAAAAAATTCAGCACCATAACTTTTTCCTTGGCCGGTGACTACGCGGTTTTGCCAGTCAGACGTCGTGCTGACGAAGGATGCTCCTTCGGCATATTCAATTATGTTTTCCATTTTTTTATAATACCCTTCCACGCTTACTTCGTAGATATCATTGATATTATAAGCCCATCCGACAGCCAATTGACGACTTTGCTGTGGCGGGACAATCCTGGTAGCCGGCACCCAGAGATCAGTGGGCAAACCAATTCCACTGTTGGTCAATAAATGGATAAATTGATTCATCTGGGCATAGCTGGCTTTGAGACTCATATTCTTATTTAATAAATACCTGGCTGCAAGCCGCGGCTGAAATGAATTGTATGTTTTCCCTTCTACAATAAAAGATGTGAAATGAATTCCGATATTAACTTTTAAATCTCTGGTGATCTTAATATCATCTTCAATATAAGCATCCAGCTCTATAGAATTAATAAACCTTCCACTGATCGTGGTATCTTCACTGAAAGTGGGCGTGCTGGCCTTACTCTGTAGGGCGCCGGGGCGATATGAATGCCATGTTGGGGCTACACCCCATTTTACAAAATGATTCGGAGAAGGCAGCCAGTCAAAGTCCATTTTCGCTGACCAGTCTCTAATACCTGAAAAATATTTCGCCAGGAAAATTTCCTTTTGATTATTCGGACCTGTGTTTTCCTCCTTATCAAAAATATCAAACTGGTAACGACTGTAATTAATTGTAAGGTTCCCGAAAAGTTTGCGGCTGAATTCATGGTTCCATCGCATCATGGCTGTTGCATTGCCCCACTTCAATGCCGCTTCATAAACGGTTTTGCTATTCCCTCCATCATACTTATCTTTTGCGCTGAACTTATCATTGCCAAAATAACCGCTGATATACAGGTGATCTTTATCCGTAACATAGAGGTTAGCTTTCGCATTCAGGTCATAAAAAAAATAGCCTGCTGTGGAATTACCGTCTGATTGAGACTTCACAATTGGCCGCAGAAAAATATCGGCATATGTGCGCCGGCCACTGACCATGAAACTGGATCTGCCTTTTTTGATCGGCCCTTCAAGGGTCAACCTGCTTGCGATTATACCGATCCCTCCTTCCCCGTGAAATTCTTTGTTATTTCCTTCCTTCATCCTTATATCTATCACACTACTTAACCTGCCACCGTAACGAGCGGGGAATCCTCCTTTGATAACATCCACTCCATTGATCGCATCGGCATTAAACACACTGAAGAAACCAAATAAATGTGAAGCATTATAAACAGGCACCCCATCCAGTAATATCAAATTCTGATCAGGTCCTCCGCCACGCACATATATTCCACTGCTGCCTTCACTCCCGGCCTGCACACCCGGCAGTAATTGAATTGCCTTTAATACGTCCGATTCACCCAAAAAAGCCGGTAACGCTTTAATCGTCTCCGATGTAAGCCCGATAGCGCTCATTTGAGTCGTATTCTGAATGGCGTTTCGCTTAACAGATCTTACTGTCACATTTTCCAATTGCTTTTGATGGTCCAGCACCACATTAAACTTAATATTTTCATTCAATACTAATTTAACGCGGTATATATCAAAGCCGGAATAGCTGAATTGAAGTTCCAATGAGTCTGATTGCACCGGTAACGTAATAGAATAAAAACCGTAAGCATTTGTGGTGGTGCCGATGTTCTTTTCGTTTAACAGGATACTGGCACCGGCTAATCGTTCGCCACTGCTTTTATCGGTAATATAACCGTTGATCGTAAATTTCTGGGCTTGTAATGCAGCCCAAATTAAAATAGCTGCCGGGAGGAAGAGGCATTTCTTAGCCATTACAGTTGGTTTATGGTGTGGACAATCCTTCTGGGCAAAAGGTCGCTTCGAAATAGTCTAAAAATATGTTAAGGGTGTTGCAGTCAATTATGTGTCAAACCGGGTAACAAACGTAAGAAACAGCGTTGGTAGTATATTTTTCCCGGAGAGAAAGGATTCAGGGAGGAAAAACGAACAGGCGGGAGAGTTATTTAACTGTGATGATGCTTTTCCCTGAGAAAATCATACAGCATTTTCCCTGCCAGGCAAAGCAGCATTATTAAGATTGCTGCAGGTCCAAATCCACTGAATGATAAAGGCATGATCTGAGTTTTTGTTTTTGAGACAAAGCGTGCGATGTCTCAAAAATTCAGACCAATACCTCTTCTATGCGTTTAAACCCTTCTGACGCTTTAACATTTTCCCAGAGTATTTTATACACCGTCTCTGCAATGGGTATGGAGGCCTGGATTGTACTATTAATATTGTAGATACATTTTGCTGCATTATATCCTTCTGCCACCATATTCATTTCTAACTGTGCGGTTTTTACGGAATATCCTTTCCCGATCATGTTGCCGAATGTACGGTTGCGGCTATAGAGAGAATAACAGGTCACCAACAGGTCGCCCAGGTAAACAGAAGCCGCGTAATTAGGCGTTTTTCGGTGTGTGACGGGGTCTTCACCTTCATGTTCGCCGACCACAATATGTTCTGCGCCGAATTTTTTTAAGAAGCCTGCCATCTCATCGGCTGCATTGGCGATATAAACGCTTAAGAAATTATCTCCATAGTCCAGTCCATGGGCAATCCCTGCTCCTAATGCATAAATGTTCTTTAAGACTGCCGCATATTGCACACCAATTATGTCATGATTGACTATCGTGTTTATATAATCAGTGGTGAAGTGCGACGCAATGGCCGACGCCGTCGTAATATCTACTCCTGAAAAAGTAAGATAGGAGAGTTTTTCAGCAGCGACTTCTTCGGCGTGACAAGGACCCAGTACAGCAAAATAATTTTCCAGGGGGACTGCAAACTGTTTCTCTAAGTAATAATTTAATAAAATGTCTTTTTTTGGCAGCAGGCCTTTGATAGCTGAAACAATCTTTTTGGCATTCCAATCGGCAGGTTTCAGGTGTTCAATACTCTCTTCGATAAATGCAGAAGGAACGGCAATGACAATTGTATCCGAATTATCAATGATCTTTTTTATGTCAGACGACATTGCCAGCAAGGAAACATTAAAATATACGGAGTTTAAATAGTGGGGGTTGTGATGCCGCTGCTGAATGTGTTTTATCGTATTCTCATTTCGTATCCACCAGTTAACTGAATGGTCTTTATCCGTGAGGATCTTTGTTA
>JANWHX010000303.1 GCA_025450235.1 Chitinophagaceae bacterium
ATTGGTTCAACCCATCAATGAACTACAAGTATTTCATGGTGCCGGGGATATTGGTCATCCTGGTGACCATGGTGGGATCCTTTCTTGCCGCATTAAATATTGTAAAAGAAAAAGAGATCGGCACCATAGAGCAGATCAACGTGACGCCCGTAAAAAAATACCAGTTCATTCTAGGTAAGCTGATTCCATTCTGGGTACTGGGTTTGGTTGTTCTCTCACTCGGGATGTTGATTGCACGCATCGCCTACGGAATTGTCCCTGTAGGAAGCCTGTTCACTATTTATGTTTTTGCCGCGGTTTACCTGTTGGCAGTATTGGGCATCGGTCTCCTGGTTTCCACCTTCACCGGTACCCAGCAACAGGCGATGCTTATATCTTTCTTTATGATGATGGTCTTCATATTGCTTGGGGGTTTATATACTTCAATAGACAGTATGCCGGCATGGGCCAGAGCAATTACCAGGGTAAACCCGGTATCTTATTTTATAGAAGTGATGCGAATGGTGGTATTAAAAGGCAGTAGTCTAGCTGACATCAAGAACCATTTATTCATCGTACTTGGATTTGCGGTATTCTTTAACGGGTGGGCTGTTATCAATTATAGGAAGAGAAGCTGAGTTCCTTTGAAAGAACTCATGTGAATTATTCTTGAAAAAGTCTTTTCGCCGGTTTTATAATCTTTTTTATATTCGGAGAATTAAAAATGACTCGCCATGTTAAAAATCGGAGAACTAAAATCAGGTGATATTGTAAAAGTCAACGATGAGGGCGTAGAAAGAGAAGGAGTTGTGGTCAGGTTAAGCCATGAAGAAAACCAGGCACTCGTTGATAACGGGGTCCAGGAGTTTTGGTACAGTCCGGAGGAAATGCGGGCGGTGCCGCTGGATGAAACCCAATTGACGAAGCTTGGATTTGAGAAGCAGGACCAGGACGGATCAGTCAAGTATCTGAAGGGTGCATTTCGCCTGGTGACGCTCCGGAAGGGAGATTTTTCTAATATAGAGATGTGGTACCGGGAAGACAGGCGGCATTTTAGCGTTCCTTTAGGGGTTCACCAACTCCAGAATCTTCACCTGGACATGACCAAGGTACCTTTGGAACTCCCCTGATAGTCAATTTTTTTGGTGGATCATCTACCTCCGTAAGTTTTTTCTGTGAGGCCCGAAAAAAAAACCTCGTTTTCACTTTTTTTGGGTCATTCCGCCTATCTTTGCAGCCCCAAAAATATATGTCGAAGCAACCCCTTATTAAACAGGATGGTACGATCATAGAAGCCCTTTCAAATGCGATGTTTAGGGTGAAGCTTGAAAATGGCCACGAAATACTGGCTACCATCTCGGGGAAAATGAGAATGCACTATATCCGCATTCTGCCGGGGGACAAGGTTGGCGTTGAAATGTCACCTTATGACTTGACGAGGGGAAGGATCATATTCAGATATAAATAAGCTGCGATCCGCCGCGGCGGATCAAAGCTCAAAGCAAATAATATGAAAGTAAGAGCATCTATTAAGAAACGTAGCGTTGATTGTAAGATCGTTCGGCGCAAAGGCAAGCTGTATGTGATAAACAAAAAGAATCCTCGTTTCAAGCAGAGACAAGGATAAATAATAAAAGAACCAAAAAACAAGATACAAGAACCAGGTCGGACTTTGAGATTTGAGATTTGGGTCTTGGAATTTAAATTCAAAATTATGGCTCGTATTGCCGGTGTTGACTTACCAAAGAATAAAAGAGGGGAAATAGGTCTGACCTATATATATGGTATTGGCCCCTCTACTGCAAAGTATATCCTCGACAAGAATAGTATTAGCCGGGATAAGAAAGTAAATGACTGGAATGATGAGGAATTGAATGCCATTCGTAACACGATTACAGAAGAAATAAAAGTGGAAGGGCAATTACGTTCAGAAGTTCAAATGAGCATCAAGCGATTGCTGGATATTGCCTGCTATCGCGGGCTTCGTCATAGAAAAGGGTTACCAGTTCGTGGTCAGCGTACCAGAACGAATAGCCGTACCAGGAAAGGAAAACGTAAGACAGTAGCAGGTAAGAAGAAAGCAGCGAAAAAATAGTCGGGAGTCTGGATTCGTTAGTCCGGAGTGACGATCAATTGATACAGACTTACATATTTCGAATCAACACCAGATAGCTTGGTAAGTCAGCAGGAGGGTTGATTTGGCCCCGCCAAAGGCGGGATGATTAATAATAATTTAAAGATTACCTCCGAAGAAAAATTATGGCAAAAGCACAACAAACAGCCGCTCCAAGTCCAAAAGCAGCGGCAAAGAAAAGAGTAGTAAAAGTAGATTCATACGGCGATGCCCACATTACTGCCAGTTTCAACAACATCATTATCAGTTTAACCAACAAGAGCGGCCAGTTGATCTCCTGGAGCAGTGCGGGTAAAATGGGTTTTCGCGGATCCAAGAAAAATACCCCCTATGCTGCCCAGACAGCCGCTGCAGATGCTGCGAAAGCTGCTTTTGACGCAGGGTTAAAACGTGTGGATGTTTATGTTAAGGGCCCCGGTGCAGGTCGTGAAAGCGCTATACGTGCTATTTCACAGAATGGCGTCGAGGTAGTGATGATAAAGGACGTGACACCACTGCCACACAATGGTTGTCGTCCGCCCAAGAAGAGAAGAGTTTAATCTGAGTACTTAGTACTAAGTACTTAGATCTACATATTGAGCCAGCTTGGTTTCATTTAAACAAAGGGTGCCCGATTAATTTTTTACGATTTTTTACCGATCGTAGCACCGTTTCAAAAAAAATCGAAATGAATAAACAACTATGGCACGTTACAATGGTCCAAAGACCAAAATCTCCCGGAGATTCGGGGAGCCTATTTTAGGTAATGGTAAATGGCTGGATAAAAACAGCAATCCTCCCGGTCAGCATGGCGCTACCAAAAAGCGTAAGACTTTAGGCGAATATGCCTTACAGCTGCGTGAAAAGCAAAAAGCAAAATACACGTATGGTGTTTTGGAAAAACAATTCCGCAAGACTTTTGAGGAAGCAAGCCGCCGCAAAGGTGTAACCGGTGAGAACATGATCAAGTTACTCGAGGCCCGGCTGGATAACACTGTGTTCCGCATGGGTATCGCCCCTTCGCGTCCGGCTGCCCGTCAGCTTGTAAGCCACAAACATATTGAAGTCAATGGTGATGTGGTAAATGTTCCTTCTTATCAATTGAAAGCAGGTGATACAATCACTATTAAAGAAGGAAGCAGGGGAAGAACATCTATCACTGGTGTTGTTCGTCCCAAGAATCCAAAATTCAACTGGCTTGAATGGAATGAAACTGATCTGAAAGGTACATTCATTACCTATCCGGAGAGGGAAAGTGTTCCTGAGAACATTAAGGAGCAGTTGATTGTTGAATTGTACAGCAAGTAAGGCTGATGCCAAAAGCATTTTGCATTAAGCATTTGGCATTGAGCATTCTATTATTATCTAAAACTTTAAATCTTAAATATGGCCATTTTAAATTTCCAGAAACCGGATAAAATCATATTACAAAAGGCAACAGATTTTGAAGCTCAGTTTGAGTTTCGTCCGTTGGAGCCTGGTTATGGTGTAACCATTGGTAATGCGTTGCGCCGCGTTTTATTGAATTCGCTGGAAGGCTATGCGATCATCGGTGTGAAGATCGAAGGCGTGGACCATGAGTTTGCCACGATGAAAGGCATCAGCGAGGATGTGGTAGAGATCTTTTTAAACCTTAAACAGGTTCGTTTCAAAAAGATCGTTGAACATGAAGTAGCAAATGAAAGAATTATTCTTTCGCTGAGGAACAGAACAGAATTTACAGCGGGTATGATCGGCGAAGCCACTCATTCTTTCCAGGTAATGAATCCTGATCTGCTTATCTGCACGCTGGATTCTTCTGCAAAGATGGAAGTGGAGTTGACGATCGGTAAAGGCCGTGGTTATGTGCCTGCAGAAGATAATAAACCTAAAGATGCTCCCCTGGGATATATTCCAATCGATGCTATTTATACGCCCATAAAGAACGTAAAGTATACCATTGAAAATACCCGTGTGGAACAAAGAACAGACTTTGAGAAGCTGATCATGGAGGTTTCGACTGATGGTACTATTCATCCGGAAGAAGCAGTAAAGCAGGCTTCACGCATCCTGATCCAGCACCTGATGATCATTACAGATGAGAATATCACGTTTGATAACAGGGAAGAAAAGAAGGAAGACCTGGTAGATGAACAAACATTGCAATTGCGCAAGGTATTGAAGACACCCCTTGAGGACCTTGATCTTTCTGTACGCGCATTTAATTGTTTGAAAGCTGCGAAGATCAATTCATTGAGCGAATTGGTGCAGTATGAGCAGGAAGATCTGATGAAGTTCCGCAACTTCGGTCAAAAGTCTTTAGCAGAAATCGAACAAGTGCTGACTGAAAGGGGGCTTCATTTCGGAATGGATCTGCAGAAACTGGGTGTTGATAAAGACGAACTATAGAAATTCGAATATTTAAATACGAAATCCGAAAAATTCGTGCTTCGAAATTCATTTTTCGGATTTCATTAATCAAGTAGGTCAGAATTCCTGACACGGTCTGACCGAATAAAACTTAACGTCATGCGTCACGGAGACAAAATCAAGAATTTAAGCCGCACCAAGGCACATAGAGATGCTTTGCTGAGCAACCTGGCTTGTCAATTAATCGAGCACAAAAGAATTGTTACTACACTGGCTAAAGCAAAAGCTTTACGCGTATATGTTGAGCCATTGATCACTAAGGGGAAAGAGAATACAACCCATCAGCGCCGGGTTGTATTTAGTTACCTGAAGGATAAAGAAGCTATCAAGGAACTGTTTGGACCGGTAGCAGAGAAGATAGCGGGTCGTCCGGGTGGATATACGCGCATTATTAAGCTGGGAACACGCCCGGGGGATAATGCGGAGCAGGGATTGATTGAGTTGGTTGATTTCAATGAGATCTATGGCAAGGGCAAAGGCGAGACAAAGACTACAGCAAAGAAAACCCGTCGTGCAGGCGGTGGCAAGAAAAAGGCCGGTGAAGCAACCGGGGCCGAAGAAAAAGCAGAAGAGACAACAACTAAGGAAAAATCGACTGAATAGTTCGATGAACACCTGATCATACTGTAGCCCTGCAACTATGCGGGGCTATTTCTTTTGTAGCAAGGCGTGATTTTTTAGTAGTGGGTCAGTCTGATTCCAAAAGCTTTGAGGTGTTTTTTGAACCACAAAGCTCAATAGAAAGATGAGTCCTACAGAAACTATGTGTTTCAGTCTATGTGCACTATGTACTACCGTTCTTGCGCTGCTTCTCCGGGAGGTGTGGTTCAAATTTCCTTCAAACTGACCATTACTGGTTTTTGCCTGAGCGATAAAATGAATTATTTTCACCTGACTTTACTGCTTGCTATAAAAACCTTCTTAACCAGGACAAATGGATAATAGTTCAAACAGGGCATTGCAGCAGTTCAAAAGTGAGGTCGGCCTGCGCTTCCAGCTTTATAACAGCCTTTTTACTTCTTTGCCATTTCATCGTATTGAGAAAACAGGCATCCTGCTTTCTTTATTATCAAACAATTGTGACGAAGGCTACAAGAAACATTTAAGCCCGATCCGGATCATAGATGATTTTATTACCAAACACACTTCTTATACCACTGAAAAAGAAAAAGCGGATCTGCTGTTTCGCTTCGTGCAGTATGTGGAACGGCAGGTGGTATTATTTGACGCGCTGGAAGATGCTGCATATGCGGAGGTGCATGATCTGAACGGAACCGGTACGCTGAAGCACCTGGAATCCGAAGTGATCCAGGAGAACAAACAAAAAGAGCTGGCTGAAAAATTAAAAGAATTTTCGGTCAGGCTGGTATTGACGGCACATCCCACGCAGTTTTACCCGGGACCGGTATTGGGAATTATCAATGATCTTTCCAATGCATTGGCTGATAATAATGCCAATCTTATAAATACCCTGTTGCAGCAATTAGGCAAAACGCCTTTTTTTAAAAAACAAAAGCCCACCCCTTATGACGAAGCGATCAGCCTGATATGGTACCTGGAAAATGTTTTTTATGGAGCGGCCGGGAAAATACTAACCAATTTAAGAACACAATTCCCGGATGCTGTTGATAAAAACAATCCTGTTATCCGTATGGGTTTCTGGCCCGGTGGTGACATGGACGGTAATCCTTTTGTGACCAGTGATATTACCCGCCAGGTAGCAGACGCATTGAGAGGAGGCATAATAAAATGCTATTACCTGGACGTCCGGAAACTAAAGCGCCGGCTCACTTTTTCAGGAATTGATATTTTATTGAATGAACTGGAACTAAAACTGTATAAAAATCTCTTTATCCCGGGCGCTAAAACTCAATTAACCCGGGAAGAGATACTCAATACCCTGGAAGAGATCAGGAGGATCATTATCGAGCAACACAATGGATTGTTTTTGCACCTGGTGAATAACCTGATCAATAAGATCCAGATATTCGGTTTGTTTTTTGCATCATTGGATATCCGGCAGGAAAGTTCAGTGCATGGAAAAATATTAAACGCTATTGCAGAGAAAGATAAAGTTCTTCCCACAAACTATGCAAATCTTACAGACGGGGAAAAAATAGATCTGCTATCATCAATCAAAGGATCGGCCGACCCCGGATTACTGGAAGATACTGTTCAACAAAATACGTTGAAGGTCATTGCCGGGGTTAAGGAAATTCAACAATACAATGGACCCGAAGGATGTAACCGGTATATAATCAGTCAATGCAACAGCGCATTGAATGCGATGGAAGTGTACGGATTATTTCTGTTGAGCGGGTGGAAGAAGGAAGAAATGAATATGGACATCGTGCCGTTGTTTGAAACGGTCGAAGACCTGACAAATGCCAGGGAAGTAATGCAAACACTTTATACCGACGCAGCATATAAAAAACACCTGAAGCTTAGAAAAAACCGGCAAACAATCATGCTTGGCTTTTCGGATGGTACTAAGGATGGCGGCTACCTCATGGCCAACTGGAGTATTTATAAGGCCAAAGAAGAACTGACAGAAATATCCCGTGCGCATAAAATTGATGTTATCTTTTTTGATGGCAGGGGTGGTCCGCCATCGAGGGGAGGAGGGAAAACACATAAGTTCTATGCCTCGATGGGACACCACATATCAAACAAAGAAATTCAGTTGACGATACAGGGCCAAACTGTCAGTTCAAATTTTGGGATCATTGAATCAGCCCAATATAACATTGAACAATTGTTGAACGCGGGTATAAGCAATGACCTCTTCTCCACAAAACAGCTGACCTTAGATGAACAGGAAGAGACTTTATTGCATCAGCTGTCCCAGAAAGGCTTTGATGCATATAAGAAACTAAAAGATCATCCTTACCTGGCGGACTACCTTCTGCAAATAAGTCCATTGCGATTTTACAGTGAAACAAATATCGGGAGCCGGCCAGCAAGAAGGGGAGCATCGTCCGGCCTGTCTTTAAAGGATCTTCGGGCAATTCCGTTTGCAGGATCCTGGAGCCAGTTGAAGCAAAACGTCACGGGCTACTATGGTGTCGGTTCAGCATTGCAGCAAATGGAGAAAGAAGGTAAATGGCCGCAGATCCAGAAGCTGTATAAAAACTCTTTATTCTTCAAAACACTTTTGGATAATTGTGAAATGGCCATGCTGAAATCTTTTTTTCCTCTGACCGAGTTTTTAAGTAAGCATGAACATTTCGGAGAATTATGGAACATGATCTACGAGGAATATGAGCTCACCCAGGAATATCTCAGGAGGCTTACAGGGCACACTGAACTGATGGCTGATTATCCCGTTGACCAGCTTTCGATTCAAATGCGGGAAAGAATTGTATTGCCCTTGCTTACTATTCAGCAATATGGTTTGACCAAGGTCAGGGAGTTGGATGAACAGCAAATGCAATCTCCCATGAAGGCCATCTATGAAAAACTCATCATGCGTTGTTCATTTGGAATTATTAATGCAGGAAGGAATTCTGCGTAGCAACTTGCCTTCGCATCAATAGATATAAAAAAAGGCCATCTATGAAAATAGACGGCCTCACTAACGATTGCTTGCCATTTGAAAAACTTAAGACGAATTTGACCTCTGCGTCATTTTTGAATCAATACCTCACGGAATATGATCGCTAAAAATGATACGTCGCCGCTAAAATAAATGAACTGGTATTCTTTGACGATGGGGTTAGTTTATCTGAGTTCTTGTAAAAGATCGGATCCTTCGCACTGTCTAACCGGAATTCCGGAATGATAGTGAGGTTGTCGATATGGATGTTAGCTGATAAAGTAAAATCAATAATATCCGTACCAAACCCTGCCACTCCATCTTCGTCTCCGAAGTATTCGCCTCTTGCTGTCAATCCAAAGACAGGTGACGGATCAAAATTAAGATACAGCGCGGATCCCCACCATGACTGGCTCTCGCCGACAGTTGGTTTCGCCGTTTTTATGGTGCCATTATAGCCGATGTTGAATTTACTACTGATTGTACCGGTAATTACAGCGTCAAATTGATTCGTCATGACGTCATCCATTCCTTTGCCACCAACATAATTCAGGTAGCCACCAATCTTACCACTAGAACTTGCCAGGTGAATTTGCCCGAGCATGAACTTTTTAGCGAAGCTGGCGGTAGACATATCCGTAGGATTTGACACTCCCAGCATAAATTGAAAATTGCTGTTTACTGCTATGTCTGCTTTTAAACCCGTATGGAAGAATGGACCATAGGAGAACATATAATCCATGCTATAATTGCGGTTCAGGTAAGCATCGAGCAATTCATAACCTACATGTGTTCCCCATTTTCCCATGGTGAATTTGAGTTTGTCGGATGGAGCGAAGGAAACATATGCCTGTTTGATTGCGGCTAATGTACCCTGGTCATTGTAGGAGAATTCATCAGCCCTTCTTCCAAATCCCAGATCCAGGACAGCCCCTACTTTTCCAATACTATAATCCGCTTTAAGAGAAGCCATGCCCAGTTCAAATGAATTATGGGAATTAGTAAAGCTTGTGTAATTGTTAGTGCGCCCTGAGTCTTTGGCATTGTCAAAATTGTAACGATAATAGGCGTCAGCCGAGCCCGAGATGGTCAGTTTTCCGGTTTTTGTCGAATCTTGTGCATAAGCAGCTGAAAAAGTTAGGATAGCAGTGATACTGCATGTTAGAATTTTTCTTAACATTGTTTAAGTTTTTATTATTAAATAAGGGTACAGCAGGCAAGTTGTTAGCGCAACTTACATGGATGCTGTACCTTTTTTTATTTGACATCGTTATTCCTTATACTTCTGCCGAAGCCGGAACCTCTTTGACTGTTCCATTTTGGTTATGAACTAATAGCGTGCCCTGCAGGTATTTTTCATCGTGTTGTGATGAATCCAGTCCATCAGCTTCTTCTGCCTGGGTAACTCTCATCGGTAATATCAGGTTAATGACTTTAAAAATTATGAAAGAAGCAATGAAGCTGAAACTTACTGCCAATAGCATACCTACTACCTGGATTGGGAACTGTGTGGGAAAAAGTGCAGTTGATCCGGGCTTTACCGTGCTGAAAATACCGGTCATCAACATGCCGACAATACCGCCTATACCGTGACAGGCAAAAACATCCAGGGGATCATCATATTTTGTTTTGGATTTAAGAAATCCAGCCACCAGGTTAGAAACTATAGCGGCTGTGAAGCCTATAAATAATGCAGCGGGAACACCCACAAAGCCTGCGGCAGGTGTAATGGCTACCAAGCCTACTACTGCACCAATACAGAATCCTAATACTGATGGTTTTTTGCCCCGCATGACATCTAAGAACATCCAGGACAAACCAGCGGCTGCGGCTGCTGTATTTGTAGTTGCAAAGGCGTAGACACCAAGTGAACCAGCACCCACGGCACTTCCGGCATTAAAACCGAACCAACCAAACCAAAGCAAGCCAGTACCAATTAATACGTAAGGAATGTTTGCGGGCGAAGTAGCCGTTGTTGACCTGCGCGGTTTAAGTACCAGGGCACCAGCAAGGGCGGCCATACCTGCAGAAATGTGTACGACAGTGCCACCTGCAAAGTCCTGCACACCCCATTTGAACATCAGGCCATCAGGGTGCCAGGCCATATGTGCTAAAGGAGCATATACTAATGCGCCAAATAGTACAATAAATAATGTGTATGAACTAAAACGGATTCTTTCAGCCACAGCACCCACCACGAGACCCGGCGTAATTACGGCGAACATCAACTGAAAAAAAGCGAAAAGTGGAAGCGGAATTGTTGCGGCCAGGCTCCAGGGTTCTCCATTCATCACGTCTTTGAAAAACAGGAATGTCCTTGGATCACCAATAAATCCACCATGTCCGCCAGGCACGTTACCAAGAGAAGTACCAAAACAGAGGCTGAATTGAATAACGATCCATAATACAGAAATAACGCCGACAGATACAGTGCTCTTGATCATGGTAGCAATTACATTCTTGCGACCCACCATGCCTCCATAGAAAAAAGCCAAAGCCGGCGTCATTAAAAATACAAAGGCACAGGATACCAGCATCCAGGCAATGTCACCGCTGTTGTAAATGTATTTAGGTGTACCATCAGTATTTACAACTGATGCCGGATCAAAAGATGCTGCGGGACCTACAAAAATTGCAGCAACCGCGACTCCTAATAATATCAGGAATGGCGCCACTTGTTTCACTGTTTTTTTACTCATAATCAGATCGTGGGGGGGTTTAGTTATTAAATAAATTTTTAATATTGCAATCGTTTACTGAAGTTACGTGATTAGTGTAACATTAATTGATATTTTCATGTTTTTTTGCGGAAATGTTTGAAAAATGTGCATTGCTTATGGATAAAATTTAGATTACTTATTTATATAATATTTAAAAAATTGAAAAATAAAAAGCCAGCTGCCGCTGACTTTTGACGTTAATTGCGATTCTTAAATTGAGAAAACCTGAAGCACCGAAGAATCCCTGGCTTCCAGGGCTGATTTGCCATTGTTAAAAAACTCGTCCACCTTCTTTGCACACTCCCGGCCTTCGCTGATGGCCCATACAACGAGGCTTTGGCCGCGTCGAATGTCGCCGGCAGCAAAGATTTTTGGATGATTTGTCCGATAATCTTTTTCGGATGCCTTTACGTTTCCCCTTGCATCCAATTCAACATCCAGTTCATTAATAAGTCCCTCATGTTGCGGATGTACGAAACCCATGGCCAATAATGCCAGTTCACAAGGAATCTCTCTTTCACTATTTTTTATTTCAACAAACTGGGCCGCTTTACCATCAACAATCTTCCACTCCAGGTCAACGATTTTCAAAGCTCTTAAGTTCCCATTTTCATCTGCCATAAATTCTTTTGTAGCAATGGCCCAATGCCTTTCACAGCCTTCCTCATGAGACGTAGTTGTTTTTAACAACATGGGATAAACAGGCCAGGGCATAAACTCGTTGCGGTCAACCGGGGGTTTTGGTAATAATTCAAACTGAGTGACCGATAAGGCATTTTGCCTGTTGGATGTTCCCACACAATCAGAGCCGGTATCCCCGCCGCCGATAACTACAACATTTTTGCCAGTAGCCAGAATTTCGCCGGTCGCAACATTGCTTTCAATAGTTACATTGGCAAATACATCCTTACCCGCTATCCTTTTATTGCTTTGCTTCAGGAAATCCATCGCATAATGAATCCCTCCCGATTGACGGCCGGGGATATCAAGGTCCCTGCCAATAGTGGAGCCGCCTGCCAGTACAATGGCATTAAACTCCCGCAAGAGATCGTTGATGTGAATATTTACACCAACATTGGCAAGGCATTTAAAGATCACCCCTTCCTCTTCCATTAATGCAATTCTCCGGTCAACAACCCATTTTTCCAATTTGAAATCGGGGATGCCATATCGGAGCAAACCACCTGGAGCATCATCTCTTTCAAAGACGGTTACCATATGACCGGCATAATTCAACTGGGCCGCGACGGCGAGGCCAGCTGGTCCCGACCCAACGACTGCCACTTTCTTTCCCGTACGCAGATTAGGTTTATGTGACTTTACAAATCCTTTTTCAAAAGCAATTTCGATAATATGCTTTTCGATTTCTTCAATCGCAACCGGGGGTTGATTAATTCCAAGAACACACGAAGATTCGCAGGGTGCAGGACAAATGCGCCCGGTGAATTCAGGAAAATTATTTGTGGAATTTAAAATATCATATGCTTCCTTCCAGTCTTTTCGATAAACTGCATCATTGAATTCGGGAATAACATTTCCAAGGGGGCAGCCGTGATGACAAAAAGGTACTCCACAATCCATACAACGGGCAGCCTGCTGATTCAGCTTTTCGTCCGAATACCTTTCGATAAACTCATTGTAATGGCCGCGCCGTACTTCTACCGGTTTTTTATCCGGAAGCTCCCTGGTGAATTCTATAAATCCTGTTGGTTTGCCCATTGTTAATTCTATTAATTTTCAACGTTGATGTAAAGATGTTAATGCTTTTTTGATCTGACGCCCGCTCTTAATAATACATTTTGTTGCAAGGCCTTCTTATAATCCGTCGGAAATACCTTCACAAAATTCTTCAACTGATTATCCAGGTCATCTAATATAAACTTAGCGACGGTACTTCCAGTATGTTCATAATGCGTTTGAATCATTGTGAACAGCTCATTTTTGTCAGACAAATCGCACTCATCCAAATCAACCATTTCAGTATTACAGTTATCAGCAAATTTTCCTTTTACATCATATACGTATGCGATGCCGCCGCTCATGCCTGCCGCGAAGTTTCTACCGGTATCACCAAGAATCACAGCAAGCCCGCCGGTCATATATTCACATCCATGATCACCCACGCCTTCCACCACGACATTCGCTCCTGAATTGCGAACACAAAATCTTTCGCCGGCTTTACCCCTTATAAACGACTCGCCCGATGTAGCGCCGTAAAAAGCAACATTTCCAATAATGATGTTTTCTTCCGGAACAAACGAGGCCGTCTTCGGCGGATAGATTATAAGTTTTGCTCCACTCAGCCCTTTCCCAAAATAATCATTCGCATCGCCTTCTAATTCCAGTGTGATTCCCCTGGTCGCAAAAGCGCCAAAGCTTTGCCCTGCTGTACCCGTTAAATTGAAATGAATAGTGTTGTCAGGTAAACCACAGCTTCGATATTTCTTGGTGATTTCATTGGATAAAATAGTACCGATGGTGCGGTCAGTATTTTTAATATCGAATGAAGCGATGACGTTTTTCTTTTGTTCTATAGCGGGTCTCGCGGCTTCCAGCAGCTTCCAGTCCAGCACATCAGCAAGGCCATGATCCTGTTCTTCGGCACAATATAAAAGAGTGTAGGCGGAAGTCGGTTCCTTATATAAGATAGGGGAGAGGTCAAGCTTATTAAATTTCCAGTGACTGATGTTTTCCCTAAGCTCCAGATTATTTACCTGGCCTATCATTTCATTCACTGTTTTGAATCCGAGTTCAGCCATGATCTCTCTCAATTCCTGCACGATGAAGCGGAAGAAATTAACGACGTGATCAGGATCACCGGTGAATCTTTTTCTTAATTCAGGATCTTGTGTAGCCACCCCTACCGGGCAGGTATTCACATGACATTTGCGCATCATGATACAACCTTCAACGATCAGGGCAGCTGTCGCGACACCCCATTCTTCGGCGCCCAGGAGTGCCGCAATGGCAATATCTCTTCCCGTTTTCATTTGCCCATCCGCCTGGACAACTACACGGCTACGCAACCTGTTTTTTACGAGAGTTTGATGTGTTTCAGCCAAACCGAGCTCCCATGGCAAGCCTGCATGTTTGATGGAGCTGATAGGAGAGGCCCCTGTTCCACCATCATGACCTGAGATTAGAACGACATCTGCTTTTGCTTTTGTCACGCCGGCAGCAATAGTTCCTACACCTGCCTTACTAACAAGCTTTACATTAATGCGGGCATTACGATTGGCATTTTTCAAATCGAATATCAATTGAGCGAGATCTTCTATGGAATAGATATCATGGTGTGGAGGAGGTGAAATTAGTCCCACTCCCGGGGTGGCATGACGAACTCTTCCAATCCAATCATCAACTTTATGACCGGGCAATTGACCCCCTTCACCCGGCTTTGCACCTTGCGCCATTTTTATTTGTAATTCATCCGCTTCGGTCAAATACAAACTGGTGACGCCAAACCTTGCACTGGCCACTTGTTTAATGGCACTGCGCATTGAATCACCATTTGGCAAGGGTTCATATCTTTTTTCATCTTCACCGCCCTCACCGGTATTGCTCTTGCCTCCAATGCGATTCATCGCAATCGCTAACACGGTATGCGCTTCCCAGGAAATAGATCCAAAGCTCATTGCACCTGTCGCAAAACGTTTGTAAATATTTTCCGCTGGTTCTACTTCATTGATATCAACAGAAGGCCTGGTTGATTTAAATTGAAATAGACTGCGGAGCGTGCAAGCATTCTCGCTCTGTTCATTGACCAGCTTTGAATATTTTTTAAATACGCTGTAGTCATTTCGTTTTGTAGCATCCTGTAAAAGATGAATGGTCTGGGGATTGAACAGGTGAAATTCACCCTTCCTTTTCCATTGATAGACACCACCTGCGGGTAAGCGGTCAACAGGAATATCTTTTTTGTTGAATGCAAAAAAGTGTTTGGCCAGGGTTTCTTTCGCTATCTCATCGAGCCCCATACCTTCAATGCGTGATGTAGCTCCTGTAAAATATTTATTCACTACATCTTTATTCAGTCCAAGTATTTCAAATATCTGTGCACCCTGGTAAGATTGAAGCGTGGAAATTCCCATTTTAGAAAATACTTTCAACAAACCATCTTTTATTGCCTTGAAGTAGTTCTTTTTCAGCTGTTCTTCAGAAAGCTCCGTCACCAGCTTACCCGTCTCTTTCATATCACGAATACTGGAAAGAGCGAGATAAGGATTAATAGCAGTGGCGCCAAAACCGATGAGGCAGGCAAAATGGTGAACTTCCCATACATCACCTGCTTCCACAATAAGACCTACCTGTCCACGCATTCCTTTCCGTATAAGATGATGATGGATGGTGGCAGTGGCCAGTAATGAAGGAATAGGAGCATGAGTGGAATCGATGGCCCGGTCCTGCAATATCAGCACTTTGAATCCATCGTCCACAGCATCCACTGCATAGTCGCAAATTCTATCCAATGCTGTTTTCAACGAACCAGGTTTTCCGTCCGCCTTGAAATAACATTGCAGGGTTTTTGCCTGGAACTGGCCGGTATCGATACTTCTTATTTTTTCAAGATCGTGATTGTTTAGTACAGGTTGTTTCAATGCCACGCTGTGACAGGTCAACGGGTCTTCCTGCAGCAGGTTACCGTTGTTGCCAACAAATGTAGCCAACGACATTACCAGCCTTTCGCGTATGGGATCGATTGGGGGATTAGTAACCTGTGCAAATAGTTGTTTGAAATAACTGGTCAGATGCTGCGGCTGATCGCTCAATATTGCCAATGGGGTATCAACACCCATCGACCCGACCGGCTCTTTTCCCTCCAATGCCATGGGTGCAATGATCATATCCAGGTCTTCGATTGAATAGCCAAAGGCCTTCTGATATTTAAAAACCTGTTCGTGTTCCAAATGAGTGAACATTATCCTGGGTTCAGGCAATTCTTCCAGTCGTATCTTATATTTGTTCAGCCACTCGCCATATGGTTGCTGAGAACATATTTGTTTCTTCAATTCATCATCACTGATGATTCTTCCTTTTTCCATGTCAACGACGAACATCCTGCCCGGTTGCAATCGACCTTTCTCCTTGATGAGAGCCGGATCAACAGGCAGTACCCCGGTCTCTGATGCCATGATTACCCGGTCATCGGTAGTGACACAATATCTTGAAGGACGTAAACCATTCCTGTCCAACGTGGCACCGATCACTTTGCCGTCAGTGAAAGATATTGAAGCCGGCCCGTCCCATGGTTCCATAAAAGCGGAATGAAATTCATAAAAAGCTTTTTTCACCGGGTCCATTTGAAGATTATCATCCCACGCTTCCGGGATCAACATCATCATTACATGAGGTAACGAACGACCGGTGAGGGTTAAAAGTTCGATGATGTTATCCAAACAGGCCGAATCGCTCTGACCCTCTGTTACGATCGGCAGCAGCATTTCCATTTCTTCCTTAGTGAAAAATGGTGATATAAAACCTTTTTCATTAGTCTTCAGCCAATTCAGGTTTCCCTGTAACGTATTGATTTCACCATTATGTGCAATAAAACGAAATGGCTGGGCCAGCTTCCAGGACGGAAAGGTGTTCGTGGCAAAACGGGAGTGCACCAAGCCAAACGCACTGACTATTCTTTTGTTGCTGAGGTCCGGAAAATAAGTTCTGACCTGTAAACTGGTCAGCTGTCCTTTATAAACTATTACTTTATATGAGAGAGAAGCCACATAAAATCCAATCGCATCTTTCTTTACCGTTTCATAAATGGTATGCGATGCGTGATTGCGGAGAACGAATAGTTTTCTTTCAAAATCATCCGGGTTGGATATATGATCCGGGCAGGCAATGAATACTTGTTCCATTTCCGGCTCAACAGTTAGTGCTGTATACCCAATTCCATCTTTATTAACCGGAACTTTCCGGTAAGCCAATACTTCAAGGCCTAATTTTTCTGCCGTCCGGTTGAAGATATCGCGGCATTCCTCTCTTAGTCTTATCTCTTTAGGAAAAAAGATGACACCCACGCCGTATTTGCCATACGATGGTAAATGAACTCCCAGTTTTAAACATTCATCAAAGAAGAATTCGTGTGGCATCTGGATCATTATGCCAGCACCGTCACCGGTATTGTGTTCGCAGCCGCACGCACCACGATGCTCCATATTTTCCAATACAGTTAATGCATCAGAAATGATGGGATGCGACTTGCTTCCTTTGATGTTGGCGACGAAACCAATGCCACAGGAATCACGTTCAAACGAAGGATGATAAAGACCAGTGTTGCCCGCCATATTCAGTGTCGTTGTTTTAAAAAAATTTTAATTGCCCGGTTTCGGGAATTGTCCAGGGCAAGCAATCCGTTTAAAATACCAAAATCATAGTGGCTTTCACAGGTAACAGATCACTGAGTTTTCCACATCCATTCCACATCAGACCAAATAACCAAACAGCGTATCATTCTTGTTCAGTTCGGTATAATTGATCTTAAACGATTGCATTTTTTGCAGGAGCAGATCGTAGTCTTTTCTTGATTGTAACTCAATTCCTACCAGTGCCGGACCATTTTCCTTATTTGTCTTCTGCATATATTCAAAACGGGTGATATCGTCTGTCGGCCCCATAATGTTTGTTACAAATTCCTTTAAAGCACCGGGTCTCTGCGCAAAGTTTATCAGCAAATAATGCTTCAATCCTTCATATTGCAAAGAACGCTCTTTGATCTCCTGCATCCTGTCTATATCATTGTTGCTACCACTGATAATACAAACGACATTCTTCCCTTTTATTTCTTCTTTGAAATCATCCAGCGCGGCAATAGATAAAGCACCGGCCGGCTCAACAACGATTGCATCTTCGTTATATAATTTCAAAATTGTCGTACAGACTTTTCCTTCGGAAACCAATCGCATATCATCCAGGACATCTTTGCATATAGAAAAAGTCAGATCGCCCACTCTTTTCACGGCAGCGCCATCCACAAAGCGATCAATATTTTCCAACATAACGGGTTTGCCTGCCTTCAATGCTTCATACATCGAAGGGGCCCCTTCCGGTTCAAGTCCAATGACCTTCGTCTTTGGAGAAAACATTTTGAAGTAAGAGCCCACACCGGCGCTTAACCCGCCACCACCCACCGGGAGGAAAACATAATCAATACCCGGTTTATCAGCAAGGATTTCCACGCCCACCGTGCCCTGTCCTTCAATGATCCGATAGTCATCGAATGGAGGAATAAAGGTCATCCCGGATTCTTCTGTGAATTGTTTAGCTTCCACCGCGCAATCGTCATACGTATCACCGACCAGCCTGATTTCAACGTGATTTTCACCAAACATTTTTGTTTGATTCACTTTTTGTGAGGGAGTTATGATCGGCATAAACACAACACCTTTCACTCCCAGTTTTTTACAACTATAAGCAAACCCCTGCGCATGATTGCCAGCGCTTGCACATACAACCCCTTTCTGTAACTGCTCTTTCGGCAAACTGCTCATCATATTATAAGCGCCACGAAGTTTATAGGACCGCACCACCTGGAGGTCTTCCCTTTTCAAATACACATGGCATTGGTATTTGCGCGAAAGATTTACATTCAGTTGTAGCGGAGTTCTATGAACAATTCCCTGCAAGCGTTCAGCCGCTTCAGCAAACTGCAAAGGTTTTGTAGGTGTCGATAATTGTTCCATTTGTTTTTATTAATAATTTTTTACGAGCTTACCATGAGCTTGACAAAGAGTACTTTTCAGGTTTTTCGTCTTTACTCTGCGTTCGAGAATCGTGTAACGCGAGCGACAGCCTAAAATTTCATACTCTTACTCACGACTCACCATTCACCACTCACCACTCACCACTCACCACTCACCATTATCCTATCGACTCACTCTTCAACGCTTGTTTCCTGAACACTTCTTTAGTTGACGAGTTACTTTCTTTTGCCGTCGCTTTTTGATTTTCCGGTCTTAGACCTCTCACCGTTTTACCCGCCTGCCACAATTCACTTTCACGCAGCTCTTTTAATTCAACTTCCAGTTTTTCGCGATAATCAGGTTGTGAATTGGAATCTATTGACCGCTGTGATTCTTTGCCCGTAGCTACACTCTCATACAATTCATTAAATAAAGGCTTTGTTGCATCGCGAAACCTTTTCCACCAGTCCAGCGCACCACGTTGAGCCGTGGTAGAACAATTGGCATACATCCAATCCATTCCATTTTCCGCGACTAACGGCATCAGGGATTGAGTTAACTCTTCAACAGTTTCATTAAAAGCTTCGGAAGGAGTGTGGCCCTTGGCTCGTAACACTTCATATTGGGCAGAAAAGATTCCCTGTATAGCACCCATTAATGTTCCTCTTTCGCCGGTAAGGTCAGAGTACACTTCTTTTCTGAAATCCGTTTCAAACAAATAACCACTTCCAACAGCAATGCCCAAAGCGACTACCCTGTCAAATGCTTTGCCGGTTGCATCCTGGTAGATAGCATATGAGCTGTTCAGCCCTCGACCTTGCAGAAACATTCTTCTCAACGAGGTTCCCGAACCTTTTGGCGCCACAAGAAACACATCTATATCCTTTGGGGGAATGATACCAGTCTGTTCGTTGAACGTAATGCCAAACCCGTGGGAGAAATATAATGCTTTGCCTTTCGTCAGATGTTTTTTGACGGTTGGCCATAAGGCGATCTGCGCCGCATCACTCAATAAATAACAAATAATAGTTCCTTTTTGCAAGGCTTCTTCTATTTCAAATAAAGTCTCACCGGGTACAAATCCATCGCGGACGGCCTTATCCCACGTCTTTGAATTCTTTCGCTGGCCCACGATGACATTGATGCCATTGTCTTTCTGGTTGAGTGCCTGGCCGGGGCCCTGTACCCCATAGCCGATAACAGCTACGGTTTCGTTTTTCAAAACCTGTTGTGCTTTGCTGAGTGGAAATTCTTCCCTGGTTACTACGTTTTCTTCCACCCCACCAAAATTGAGTTTTGCCATGTTGTATTAGTTTTTGTTGATGATAGTTTATTGTTTAGTTATAGTGTTCCATTGTTACAGCTTTTTGGGTTTATCGTTTTCCCGGCGACAAACGTCATTCGTTCTCACATCGAGAACACCTCGTCCTTTTTGTCGAGAAATTCATTTTTTATCGCGTCTTCGCCGGGTTCACGGTGCTCAAATTCTTTCAACTTCTCATGAAAGCCATCACTGTTCTTAATAATAGCGACTCTTGCGCTTCGAACAAATTCAATCAATCCATACGGCTCCAATACCCTGATAAGATTATCAGTTTCTTCCCTGTGTCCCGCCACTTCAAACACGGTGTAATCTTTTCGGATCACGACCGCTTTTGCGCCATGTTCACGCAATAGCCTTTCTACTTTTACTTCTTCGGCAATAACATCAGTAGGTACTTTATATAAAGCCAGTTCCTGCCATACAATTTCATCCTGCGTATTATAATAAGCTTTCAATACTTCTACTTGTTTTTCAATCTGGCGGCAAAGTTTTTTTACGACCTCTTCCGTTTCATTGATCACAATGGTGAATCGATGGACACTATCCACTTCAGAAGGAGAGGTATTCAGGCTCTCAATATTGATCTTTCTCCTTGAAAAGATGATCGCAATCCGATTCAGCAAACCGATCTGGTTTTCGGTGTAAACGGTGATTGTATATTCCTGTTTGACCATAAAATGATTTAAAAAATTCGTTTATAATGTTCAACTACGGGAACCGGGTCATAAAAATGATGTAACAATTTTTTCCATTCTTTGAACCCTTCACTTTCCCGGAAGCCCGTTGTATGATCTTCTATTGTATTCCACCTGACTGTCAACAGATATTTATTATCATCTTCCAGGCATTGTTGCAACTCGTGTTGAATATAACCCCTGGCCGCTTCAATGATTGGTTGCGCTTTAATAAAAGCTTCTTCGAAAGCTGCTGTTTTTCCTTTCCTGATCTTTAAAAGAGCTATTTCTGTTATCATTCTTTTTACCGGTTTACAAATCTTCCCTGCACAAGATCACTTCCGCTACCCCGCGACCCTGCGGCACCATCGGGAACACATTGTTTTCCTTTCCTACCATTACTTCCAACAGATAACTTCCATCATTGTCCAGCATTTCTTTTAGCGCACCCTTTATATCTTTTCTTATTGAAATGCTTTTTCCGGGAATACCGAACCCTTTTGCTACCTGTACAAAATCAGGACTGGTAATATCCACAAATGAATACCTGTTTTCATGAAACAATTGTTGCCATTGCCTCACCATTCCAAGGAAATTATTATTGAGGATAATGATCTTAACATTTGGTTTGAACTGCATGATGGTTCCCAGTTCCTGTAATGTCATTTGAAAACCGCCATCACCGATTATTGCGACCGTTGTTCTTGAGGGATCACCATATGCCGCGCCAATGGCAGCAGGCAATGCATAACCCATTGTGCCAAGACCCCCGCTGGTGATGTTACTCTTTGTTTTATTGAATTTAGCATACCGGCAGGCTACCATTTGATGTTGACCCACATCCGTCACAATGATCGCATCCCCCTTTGTTAATTCATTCAGCTCATTTATCACTTCGCCCATCGTTAAGATATCATTGGTGGGATTTAATTCCTCTTTTATGACTTTATCTTCTTCTTTCTGCATGCAGTCTTTAAAACGCTGCAACCATTCGGGGTACGCTCTTTTCTCAACCAGTTCCGTAAGCAATGGCAATGTTTCTTTGCAGTCGCCCCATACCGGCACCGTTGCTTTCACATTTTTATCAATTTCGGCAGGATCGATATCGAGATGAATGACCTTAGCCTGTTTTGCA
>JANWHX010000304.1 GCA_025450235.1 Chitinophagaceae bacterium
TCCACTTTAATTCCTCTTTCAGTACCGGGGCATTTGTCATTGGCGTCTGCTATTCCATCACCATCGGTATCCGGGCAACCCTGGAACCCATCCGATCCTTTTGCATTCGGGCACTTGTCTTTCGAATCTTCAATGCCATCCCCATCACTATCCGGGCAACCTTTAAACCTTGGAGCGCCGGGCACATCCGGGCATTGATCATCAAAATCACTAACTGCGTCTTTATCTTTATCCTGGCATCCATTCAGGCCGGCGGAACCGGGAACTGAGGGGCAATTGTCCAAATAATCGGCTACACCATCTTTGTCTGTATCAACGGGACAACCTGTTCCATCGACATGTACCCCTGAAGGCGTTGACGGGCACTTATCTCTTTTATTTTTGACTCCGTCGGCATCACCATCTTTTTTCTGTTCGAACTTTGACGGTGCATCGTTTTGCGCATATACGGGTGAAAAAGCAATTGCCAACAGCATTACCTGCAGCAGCCTTATCATTTTTTTACAGATCATAACGTTATTGAAGTTTAGTTGTGAAAGAGTTTTCACCGCGCAAAGGTCCGACCAACCATCCTTAACTTTGTTACACATCTGTCTTAATTAGTTACAACATTCACACTCTTGAGACACATGGTGATGATCGCTGCAATAAGAAACGTTATATCATTAATAAAACTGTTGTTTGTCGTTTATTCAACTATCTTTACATGGTGACCATTTAGGTCTGCTCACATTCAGTATCTGACCGATTCATTCTTACTCTTCCTTTTCAGTAATAGTTTATCTCTCTCTACTCCTTGTTTCCGGCTTTCGTCACAACTGGTCCTGCCATAAGCGGGAAGTATCTTATTTTTTTACTTTAAATTATTTTTATGAACATGTACGTTTCGAACTTAAGCTTTCACACCGATAGTGATGCCTTAAAAGATTTGTTTGTTCCCTTTGGCAATGTAACCTCGGCAAAAGTTATCACAGACAGGGAAAGCGGTCAAAGCCGCGGATTTGGTTTTGTTGAAATGGATGTTGCCGACGAGGGACAGGCAGCCATGAAGAGTCTGAACAATAAAGAAATTGAAGGCAGAGCATTATCAGTTTCTATTGCGAAAGAGAAAGTGTTCCGTGGCTAGAATAACACTGGAAAAGGTAGCATCAATACAATTATAGAGCAATTGTTGATCTGCGAAATGAATATTTCGCAGATTTTTTCTTTCAGGCGGCTAATAATGTTCAGTTCGGATCGACATTCTTTGCACCGTTTCTTTCCTTCATCCACCGTAACTAACAAATATCCGTCGGTTGGTTGCCAATAACTCGTTTCAGTGATCAAAAGCTCCCTGCCTCCGGAAGCTACGCAACGCCAGGCACGAGATGCGGTGAAAAGTAAAATCGCCTGCTCCAAAGGAGTCCTAAGAAACGGAAGAAGATTCTGCCATATGTCATAAAAAAAGGATAGAAGGGAAGAAATAAGAATTACCCTAATATATTAGCTAATTGCTGTCTATTAGGCTATCTTCACAGTGTGACGATTTAGTTCTGCTCACATTCAGTATCTGACCGGTTCAACGCTTACTCTTCCTCTTCAGTAATAGTTTTATCTTTCTTTACTCTTTGTTTCCGACTTTAGTCACAGCTTGTCCGCAATATGCGGGAGGTTTTTTATTTTTTTAACTTAAACAATGATCTATGAACATGTTTGTTTCGAATTTAAGTTTTCATACAGATGATGAAACCTTAAGAACTTTATTTACTCAATTTGGAAACGTAAGCTCTGCTAAAGTGATCAAAGACAGGGAGACAGGTCAAAGCCGCGGTTTTGGATTTGTGGAAATGGATGTTGTTGCCGAAGCGCAGGCTGCTATGAAGGGACTTAACAACAAGGAAATTGAAGGCAGGGCCCTTTCCGTTACTGTGGCAAAGGAGAAGACGACCCGTTCCGATAACAAAAGATGGTAAAAGGTTGAAGGCCGAAGGCGAAATGCAGAATGCAAAATGCGGAGGGCAGTAAGCACAGGCTAGGTATTAGTTGTTTTGATGCAAGGATCTTATCACACTGACGAAATATTTTTCCGGATATACTGCTCGAACGCTTCGCTGAATTGATCATTGATCCTGCAAGATTCGAAAAGGGATCTTAAATTAGTAGTAACAACGCGACCTGAGGTAAATAACTCTGCAAGAGAAGGATTGGCAGTCAGCCATGTATTTTCAATCGAAAGATCTTTTAAATAGGAAATAATAATATCCTCCTTATGTGTTCCTGGTAAACCGGCAATCCCATTGTTGATGTCTTCCAGTTCACTCACCACTTTCGGATAATCATCCGCGTGGAACCTGTCGGTGTTCCTGATATTGTATTGTCTGTATTGAAACATATAAATTTATTGCCGATAGAATAATCTCATTGCATGTAATGTAGACCAATAAATCAAGTAACGGGTTTTTATTTCGCAGAGGAAGTGTAATCTGGTAACTGTTACCGGGGATAGCCGGGATGGCTGAAGAATTCTCGCTGGGATTCAAACAGTTCCTGGCTCAGGGATGATTCCAGGTGTCAACAACACATTTCCAGTTACCGTCAGCTTGCTTACGCCAGATGGTGTAACTCCTGCCCGGCAGCGATATCTTATTTCCTGTGCTGTCATTCATAGTCATTAAATTCTCTCCCGACATATATGCCATCTTTCCATCCGGCGAAAATTGTACATCAGAAGATTTCCAGGTGATGCTAAAACCAGGAATATTTTTTGACTCCTGCACCATTTTGCGCAAAGCATCTTTTCCCTTTACGATTGGCTGGCCAGGAGCCAACACAACCGCATCATCTGACCAATATTCGATGATTTTTTCTGCATCTCCTCCATCTTTTGCCAATGCGGCCCATGTTGAATCAGCTTTCATGATCATTGTTTCTTCCGCTTTCAGATCAGGACCTGATGATGTATTGCAGCTACCAGTGATTATCGCAAGCGATAAAAACAGGAAAAAAGATTTGTTTCTCATGCCAGTATTTTGCCTTTAAGGTAGGTAATTATCTTTAAGGCCTTAGGCTGATTCAATTTTTGGTACTGGCTCAACTTGAATATAGCCTCATAATAGCAGAAAAGGAAGCCACGGATGCACGGAAGAATTATAAAAAGAATTGAATTCCGTGACATAATAATTTAAAATGATACCTATCCAATTTTTGTGGCCATTGAAGCATGCCGTTAACAAAAGGAATTGCCAATCTTTGCCTCCGCTTGATAAGCATTTCCCGGAATTAATAGGCTGCATTGGCTGAATATTGTACCTTGCGTGAGAAACTGTCTGATATGAACAGTAAGCAGGTTGACTACTACGCTAAATTAAAGACCAGGTTATTTTCGGATCAAAAACAACGGATCACTTATAGTTTTAACGAGACGGAAAGAACCATCACAGGCATCATGCAGGAAAAGGAAGATTTGATCTACTTGTACGAATACAGGGGTCAATATATTGGGATCGAATTCTTCATCTCCTTTTCCAAAACATCTATCTCTTATAAGCTAATTAAAGTAGACGAAATGACTTCGTGAAGGCGGACTTTAAACACTAACCGCAAAATGATCGAAGTGTGGACCCATAGTGAACCAGGCAATGATAAACTCATCGGCTTTGGTAATAATATTATCTACAAAGCTAATCCCCGAACAGAACAAGAGACCGAAATATTGGCCAAGGGGTTGAAAGCGGGCAGTTATGATAGTACAAAGATTTGGGATATTAGTACTAAAAATTGCAGGGAGATACGATTGCAGGATGGCAAACCATACATCGAGATTTTTTGGGGTAAGGAAGGTGAGGAACAATTAAGGGTTGCTGACGAATACCTGCGGTACAAGATTTTTGACCGGATCAGGGCCGGCACTCCAAATGCAGTGTATACCGTTGAAAAATGGAATGCCTTTCGTGCGGGTAAAAAGCCACTGATCGCCATGGTTGTCATTCTTGCCTTATTTGCCTGGACCATGTTTTACGCTGTTGAAGCCCAATCCGGTACAGTGTACTACATAGAAAATGGCAGATATGATTCGCTCACAGGTATTGTATTGGGAATCGCATCATTGGGCTTAATCAAAGTGGTAACCATTTTTTCCTGTTTGCTGGGTATCGCCCTTTTCGCTTTTATAAGGAAAGCAAAGAAGCCTCCTACTATGCATCGAATTGTAATTAGGAACTAGAGACTTTACCGTCGGGACGTATTCAACTCGTACATGAATCATCAAATATAAAAGGAGACTTATCACTAAGTCTCCTTTTCTTCACACTAAACCTTGCTATAAATAAACCTCAAATACCAACATATTTCTAATAATCAACTTTTATCTCTACTCTGCGATTCCTGGTACGTCCGGTCGCTGTTCCATTGTCTGAAATAGGCATGGTCGAGCCAAATCCTTCAACTTCTATACGGTCTTCACTGATACCTTTGCTTACAAGATATGCCTTAACAGCTGCGGCACGTGTTTCACTTACTTCCTCAGCATTCTTTTCTGCATTATCAGCATGTCCTTCCAGCTTAACTTTTAATTCCGGGTTATCTTTCAATGCTTTTACTATCTGATTCAATGAAGCATTGGATGATGTTGACAATTTACCACTGTTTGTAGTGAATGAAACAGTCGCTGCAGACGAGCTGAACAGTTTGCTTACGTCGGCGGGCATTTCAGGACAACCATTATTGTTAGCGGTGCCCGGTGTATCAGGACATTTATCCAATTCATCATTTACACCATCATTATCTCCGTCAGGTACGGGGCAACCCTGGTATTTGGCAGTACCAGCCTGGTTAGGACATTTGTCTTCTTCATCATTTATACCATCTTTATCACTATCAGGTATGGGACAACCATCATATTTCGCAATACCGGCCTGGTTTGGACATTTATCCATCTCATCATTTATACCATCGTTATCGCTGTCTGGAACCGGGCAGCCCTGATATTTCGCTAAACCTGCCTGAGTGGGACATTTATCCACGTCGTCAGTGATGCCATCGCCATCTGTGTCAAGAGGTACCACATCTGCTGCCTTGTAAGTGGATTCTATTTTTTTGCCGCCAAATAATTTGAATTTTAGCCCGGCCTGGATATTTTGATTCTTGTACACTATCCCTGAATGTGGTTGATTAGTCCTTTCATCCAAACTGGAGAGTCCATGAACGTAGCGTCCAAAAATCGTAACCCGGCCGCGTGGAAAAATTTCTAATCCACCAAAAACAGAGAAGGTCGCCTGGTTAAAATCGGATTCCTGTGCTGCACTGGCACTTTTGTCTTCAACAGAGACGATAAAATCCATTTGAGGTCCTGCGGTAATTGCAACTGCATCACCGGCGTGAAACTTCAGGAACAAGGGAACCGATAGATATTTGATTTTACCATCATTGATCAACAGTGGCGAGGTAGCGCTTGTGTTACTTATGCGATAGCCCTGTGAGCTATACATCACTTGAGGTTCCACAGAAAACCCTTTTGCGATGGGTAAATTCAGCCAGGCACCGGCTGCGAAACCAGGCCGGAAACCATAGTTTACAGTGTTGCCATTTCCTTCGGGGATCCTGAATTGACTGAAGTTAGCGGCACCTAGTAAACCACCAGCTACGGTGTAGCGTTCTTTCATGACAGCCTCCTGCGAGTATATTGTTGTAAGAGTGATGCATGAAAAAACAAATAGAAGTACTCTTTTCATAAAGAAAATTTTTGATTGATTAAATTGCGTCACACAAATCTGCCTGACACGTTGCGATATGTATAAATGATAGATAATTATTTTTTCATCTCACGAATGGATATGAAATTTTTAATTAACCGGTTTACATTGTTTGTTAAAATTTGTTTTCCGAAAAACAATTTTCAAATACTATACCAGTAAAAGGCAGTCGTGATACAAATACGAGCATCATGTGTTGAATTTTATTCCCTTAATGTTTATCATGAAGACAAAAAAGTGTAGAGATAATAACCAATTACCCAATTGAATGCATTAAAAGGTGAAACAACAATAACGTTCCGGGTCGGTAATTATCTCTTGAAGCTGTGGATAAATAGCGGTATTGTGTTGCGATAACTCTACATATATGTTTCTTATGTCAAGCATCCACAATTGCTGTACATTTGCAGTTTCAAACTGGCACTGTTTTTAAAAGGTATAGCAAACGGGATTAGAGAAACTGATCGTGTGAAGATTTTTGTATGAGAAAATTAGTTTATTTTTTTGCCTTATTCCTTCCATTACGGCCATTGGTAATGTTCGCACAGGTAAGTACAACCCCTGGGACAGCACTGATAGAAGAGCAAACGCGGTTGATAGACTATATCAACAATACGTCTGGCGATTTTGATATTACCCCGAAAATTACCCATATAATAGAAACGAAAGTTGAAAGCACTTATAAGTATATTAAGGGATTGTCATTGTCCGAGATCGAAAAAGCAAAAGCGATACGAAGCCTGGGTTATTTTATGGAAGATATCCGGGAAAAAACTTCCAGGCAAAAACTGGATATATTCGATATCCCCGGAGCATTTGATTCATACGAAAAGGTTTTAAAAGCATTGCTTAACCATAAACCTTTTGTCAACCTGCTCACACCACTCACCCCGCGGCGCGCACAATTGCTCGCAACAGCTTTTAGCCAATATGAAGAATTTACTTTGCTAAATGATATTGCGGTGTATAAGCGTGTGGCTTCTGCCCCGGATTTTATTCTCCGGTTCTTAGAAGATAAGCCGGGATTTCGCTATACGGATACATTATTAGTGATCGCCGCTTCACATGATCCCCTGAAGTTTGCTTCTCATCTCCGGCAGAGTAACACCAGTTTAACTGATAGTATCCAGAGCATAACGAACATATATTTTCAGCAAATTGTATCATTGTCCGGAGATAATCGTGCGTCAGAACTCTTACCATTTGTAGTACAATTGGCTGAAAACAGGATCTCAGCCGACACGATCCTTAAAACAAGAATGGAGGTTACCAGTTATTTCCAGTTGCTGGTGAATACGCTGATTGAATCCAAAGGATCAAAGTCTCCAGTTCTTTTCCAAAAACTATTACGCGACGGAATAAAGAAAAAATCAATTGCTTTTTATGTGAACCAGGTCAATGATTTGCATAACTCTCCGGATCCCGTACGGTTTGCTTCGGTAAAAGGATTGCGTCCCGAAGATCTTTATTACATAATAACGACCGCCGGAGACGAATTATATACTTCAAGTTATCTCGGCTTGTACAAACGCCTGATGCAGCATTTCAGGAAACAGTCACCTGATTCACTTTTCCAGATCGTCCATTTTGATAATTTCCAAATCTTTATGCGCCTTGCCGCAAATTATAATACGCTGGCCAATTTTTTAAGCAATATGCCCCCGGAAAATTCAGCCGCGTTATTGAAGCGATTCATTGGCGGGATTGAAACCGATACAGAAACGGGTCTTGCGAAAGCAATGGACGTGGCCGATTGTTTCGCGGGTCTTGATTCTTCCAAACATCTTGTTGCCATGATCGAAAATGAACTGAGATCCAATTTGGTTCGCTGCCAGTCGGGTCAACAGTTTTTCGGGATGAGACTTTATAGCATTTTGTTGCAGGTATTTGACCTGGTAAAACAACACGATTCCTTTAGCAAATTATGGGGCACACTGGGCAACTATGAAATGCTGACAAGAGATTCACTTAAAAACAAGAACGGCGAGATTGTAGAGTTGGCCTTATTCTATGGCGATGCCGATGGGATTGCGTCCTTTAATAATTTTCAAAAACAGTTTCTCAATAAGAAATGGGAAATCACTAGAAATACATCCTGGATCACTATTCGTTCTGTTTCGGACCAACCGATCATTATTTACGCTAATCTGCCATTGGACAATAACGAAGAGCTGGACCTGAAAGCACAGGATTCCCTGATCGCTTTCCTTGAGCAGCAATCTACTGAACCATCCGTTCTAATTCACCGCGGTCATAGTTATCATCTGGCGAACACATTGAAACGATTGACTCCATCGGTCAAACTGGCGATACTCGGTTCATGTGGCGGATATAACAGTGCAATCAGTATTGCCGCTATCAATCCTGATGTTCAGATCATCGGTTCGAAGAAAATGGGATCAAAATCCATTAACGACCCTATCATTGATGTTATAAATGAAACCCTGCAAAATTCGCAGGATCTTTCGTGGCCGGACATATGGGAGAAGCTCCAGGCCCGGTTTCATAAAAAGGAGTTTACTCTCA
>JANWHX010000305.1 GCA_025450235.1 Chitinophagaceae bacterium
ATTATGTACGCCTATCTCAAAAGAGGCTGGCCCTGGTCATCAAGAATTGCCAAATGGAACAAAAAGTTCAAACAAAAAACAAGATTGGCAGAAGACACCAATTACCATCTTACCGAATACAAGTTTTTTGATCAGCATGACGAAGAAATAAAGTTGTAGATCAGTCGGCAGTCCTCAGTCTTCAGTCTGCAGTCTGCAGTACACAGTCAGAGTCTTCGTGCCGGGGTTGCCGACTGCCGACTGAGAACTGACGACTGGCGACTGCTTACTGTCCTACCAGGAACACAGCATTGCAAAACATAAGCTTTCCATTTTCCCAGAAATTACGAAACAGAACATTATCTGAAAGATAAGTGACGGTTCCCTGTCCTACGTCCTGTACCCCGAATATCAAACCGTCTTTTAATTTTTTCTTAAGCTTGAATCCGACGAATCCCGCCAATTGGTTATCTGACTTTATTACACCGGCATTCCAGCCATTCTCTTTGACAAAGTCATAAATGGCATTATCCATTTTCAATGTGTAATAATAACCCGGATAACCATACATCAAAGGATGCGAGTTGTCGACATCGACCCGATAGACGGAACCGGGTGTCATTCCGGGAATTTCATCTCTTTCCCTGTTTTCGAAGGTCCGGAGCGCACCATAGGGGTCCTTTTTGGATGCGGTATCTTTTTCATCTTCTTTCCTCAGGTGAACCGCACTCCAATCCAATTTTGAAATTTGCAAAACGGCTGATTCAAGAGCAACAACATGTCCACCTCTTTGTATCCATTGATGGAATTGCTCTGCCGACGCTTTTTCTGTAAGGAACCGGTAATTGCCATCAGGCATAATCAGTACGTCTATATCATTCCATCTTGCCCGGCTAAAATCATTTGCGTTGATCAGAGTGACCGGGTATTGTATTTCTTTCTCAAGGAAATGCCATACTTCACCTGCGCCATTTGAACTGACACCTTCCCCGGTAAGGACCGCCACCTTTAAAGCTCTCAGCGGATGCACCTTTGAACTGCCAAAGTCGAAGCCCTTATCGACCATACCTGAGTTCACGGGATTCATCTTAACATTATTCCCGTTGCAGGCGGCGGCCACAATGGTCCATAATGCACTTCCAAATCTTTCGTTGCCTTTTTTTGTAATTATCACAGATCCGCGGCCAAAGGATTGGCCATTTGTTTCAAATGGCATTTCGGCAAACCGAATCTTTATGCCCTGAGTCAGCAATTGAGATATGGTTCTTACGGAAGCAACGCCCTGCCATCGTATCACATATCCGTAAGCATCAGTGATTGTATTTTGTACCTGTTCAAACAATGGTTTATTATTTATACTGATGCTTTGCCTGCTTGCATATGCGGTGAGCCCATACACGTAGGGAAGCGACCAGGCCGTAATATCATAGGTAACTGAGTCAAGCAATTTTGATTGCGGTTCAAATAACACTTTTACCATCGCCGCTTTCGGTTGCACGGCATTTACGATGATGTCACCGGATGATACGGTAAATGACTCTTCCTTGCCTGTGTGATAGCTGAATCCTCTGCCATTTCCACTTCCGGAGCCATATTGTACTCCATTATTATCAAGCAATTTTAGGAGAGCCTGTATGCGTTCGGCGTTGTCGGGATTGCCTTTTATGACATAGGATTTATAATCACCCACCGATCCACTAACAGCATTATTAAAATATTTGCGAAACTCTTTTATCAATGTGGCCGCATTTGAAGAGGATATTTCTATTGTGCTTAGGGAAGTGGTGTAGTGATGCAGGGCCCTATCATATAATGTGAGTGTGTCGCCTTCATCCGTATTGGCGCCAAGACCGGCAGCAGATCCGCCACCTTGCTCATATGTCATCCCGATAGCGCCATTGTAAACAGGATAAGTGTCACCATAAGATGGATAAAAGAGATCAAAGATTTCCCTGGTAAAGTAGAGCCAGCCATTCTTGTCAAAATATTTTGCATGGTTTCTGCCGATCGTGCCCTGGAAATCCCGTTGCCATTGTGTTATCACTTCATGATAGGGTTGTGCAGCGGGTGCGAAATAATAGGGCTGGTTAATACCCTGCTCGTGATAATCCACGTGTACCTGTGGCAACCATTGATTGTACTGTTTAATCCGTTGCTGGCTTTCTACCTGCGTTTGCCAGGCCCAGTCGCGGTTAAGATCGAAATTGTAGTGATTGGTTCTGCCCCCGGGCCATGGCTCTCTGTGTTCGCGGGCATCTAATCGTGGGTTATAATTAGCTCCCACTACAGAATTAAACCAATTCACATAGCGGTCCCTTCCATCAGGATTGATACAGGGGTCAATTATTACTACCGTATTTTTTAACCACTCCTTGGTTTGTAAATTTTTTGGATCAGCCAGCGCAAACAATGTAAGCAATGCGGCTTCTGAAGAGGAAGTTTCATTGCCATGTACATTATAGCTTAGCCATACAATGGCTGGTGTATTTTCAGAAGGGGCTGCTTTATCACTTGCAAGATTGGCCAGGCGGAGGTTGTTCAGCCTTATATTTTCCAGGTTGCTGATATTTTCGGAAGCAGAAATAAAAGCAATGTATAAAGGCCGGTGTTCATTAGTTTCTCCGTATTGCTGCAATTTTACAAGCGATGGAGAGGTTTGGGCCACGTATTGGAAATAGCTTACGATCTTCCAGTGAGGCGTGTAACGGGTACCAATCTTGTAACCCATGAATTCTTCCGGAGATTTTAATTGCGCAAAAGAAGCGATTGCCAGAAAAGATAGCACAATGATCATTAATGATTTTTCCCGCATCAGTTGGTATTTTATTAATAAAGATAAAAATCGGAACAGTCAGACATCATGAATTAATTGTTTCGATGTATTTTATGCACGATGAAGTTAACGAAGAAGTATATACGGAAAGAACAGGGATAGAAAAAACTCCGTTTTGTTTAGAAACGGAGTTTAACAGCTTGTGAGAAAAAACTAATAACCCGGGTTTTGTTCCAAGCCTGGATTTACATTTCTTTCTCTAAGCGGAATGGGAAATGTCATTTTGTTATCATTCCATGGTTTACCATCGACCGTCAAACGTAATCGTTTGGCATCCCAAAGACCCTGCCCCTCAAAGGCAAGTTCGAGTTCTCTTTCGTCAAGTATCTGTTGTAACGTGGCACCCACCAGGGGTAGTAAACCGGCCCGGCTTCTTATACGGTTTACATCTGCATCGGCAGTAGCTCCAATGGCAGTGCTTAAACGCAGATTACATTCCGCACGGGTTAAATAAGCTTCAGCCAGCCGCATTACTTTTACATTCTTGTAAATATCTCTCCATTTGCCACAACGCCATGCACCATATTCATGAAAGAATAGAGCCCGGCGTGTATCAGTTGCACTATACTTGTTATAATGCGCATCGGTAACTTCTATATCCCCATCTCTTGCGCCATAGGTATCAGTGCTGAAAAAAGTAAAACAGCTATTTGTGCCTGCCTGGTCCGTTACCTGCATGGCAAAAAGATCTTCAGTAGTGTTAGCGGAATTATTAAAAGCATTTGCATACGAAGTAACCAATGAGAATCCATTAGCTGAAGCAACAGTAATGCAGCGATTAGCCGCGTCTCTTGCTTCAGCAAATTTATCCTGCTGTAAATAAACCCTCGCCAATGCTAATGCTGCAGATGCCTTATTAGCATAAAAACCATTCTTGGCCGGGAGGTCAGTTTCTGCGGCAGTAAAATCAGCAATGATTTGCTGGTATACTGCTTCCACAGTAGATCTTGGTAATTGATAAAACTCATCTTGCGGGGCCGTGGGGCCGGGGGCGGTTATAAGCGGCACACCTTTCAAGGTTGCAGCATTACCTGCGAAATATGGTTTTTCACCAAAATATTTTATCAATTCAAAATAAGCCATTGCTCGCTGAAACTTTGCCTCTGCGGTAACTTTTGCTTTGTCTGCCGCTGCGACTACGCCAATGTTCGCTAAAATATTATTTGAATTGAATATTACTCTATATGCCGCGGAATATGTTGCAGCAACATACGCGTTATTTGTTTGTATAGTCTTGCCCCATATTTGGCGCGGATCAGGAAAAGTACCTACCCAGGTTAAATCTCCTCCGCTGGCCATTAATTCACTCATCCATAATACATCGCCTCCAAACATAGAACCCGTTCCTAAAGCGGCATAGTTGCCTACCAACACTTTTTTTACTTTATCACTCGTGGAAAATGCATCTGCAGCGCCTATTCCCTGGGGGTTTTTTAAGTCAAGTTTTTTATCGCATCCGGTCATTGAAACAAGACCAGCCAGGGCGATAAATATTAATATCTTTTTCATGTTAATCTTTTTAATTTAAGCAATTAATTAGAGCCCAATAGTCAAACCAATAACAACGCTTTTGATTTGCGGCGCAGCATAGAAATCACTTCCCTGGTTCCTGTTGCCGGCACGGTAATCTGTATTCACTTCAGGATCCCAGCCCGGATAATCAGTGAAAGTGAGCAGGTTTACACCACTTAAATAAATACGCGCATTGGAAAGTTTTGCTTTATTGATAATCTTTTGCGGCACATTGTAAGCTAATGTCAGTGTTTTCAACCGCACATAGCTGGCATCATATACATATCGTGTGCTGATGCTTGGGCTTTCAAAATCGCCAAAACGGTTAAGACGGGCCTCGGGAACGTTTGTTATATCCCCTGGTTTTCTCCAGCGATTTAACTGGTCGCGGGTTTGATTGTCAAACCAGTCGCCGCTTGCACTCATGAATCCGCCGCCACCGTCTTGTACCTGGTTACCAAATACGCCTTGAAAAAGGAAGTTTAACTCCACTCCTTTCCAGGTAATTGTGTTATTAATACCTCCAATCCAATCGGGATTAGGATCGCCAATAATAAATTTTCCGGCATCGCCATACACATTGGTGATTGTTTTTCCATCCTGTTCATAAAAAATAGGATCGCCATTGGCGGGATCTGCCCCCGCAAATTTTACCCCGTAAAACACACCAATTGGCTGACCAATAATAACAGCATTGGCATAACGTGCATCACTGGGTAAGATTTGTGTTTGTTCACCATCTAATTTGACCATTTTGTTTACATTCCTGGCCACATTGATGTTGGTCGTCCATCTGACGGTTTTGGAAGAAACGTTTACTGTATTAAGAGTAAATTCAATACCCTTGTTTTCCATTTCTCCAATATTCCCCAAAATAGATGTTGTTCCGGATGGCGATGGTGTCGGCACAGCAAGAAGCATGTCAGTTGTTTTTTTAATGTACCAGCTGAATTCGGCGCTTATCCTGTTCTTAAATAAACCTAATTCAAAACCCACATCAGTCGTACCAACTTTTTCCCAACGCAGATCATCATTTGCAAAATTGGTTATACCCAGCCCGGCTCCGGAAGCTCCATATTTAACACTGCCATACTCTGCTTTAGAACCATAAGAGCTAACTCCTGAATTATTACCTACAATTCCATAGCTGGCACGAAGCTTTAAAAAGCTAAGCCACTGAACATTTTGCAAAAAGTTTTCATCACTCACTATCCAGCCGGCAGAAATGCTGGGAAAAGTTCCATACTTATAATTACTGCCTAAGCCGGAATATCCATCTATTCTTGTATTCAGGCTAAGAAGATATTTCTTATTGAAACTGTAGTTTATACGGGCAAAATAAGAAACCAGGTTATTTTCTTCCTGCGTTGTTGTTCCATCAGTAATAGTACCTGCACCAGCTACCGTGGTGATGCTTTCATCAGCAAAGTTTTCACCCTGCACAAAAGAGTATTCATTATAGGTGTTTTCAAAACTCATACCTAATGTAGCGTCCAGTTTATGTTTGTCTTTAATAGTAGTTAAGTAATTGATGAAGTTGTTTGTTACCCAGCGTGTGTTTCGGAACCATTGCGCCCAGGCTGCTCCTCCAATCCCGGCGCCGCCATCCGTACGGCTGCCCCAGAAGCGTTCGTCACTTTGATTTACCAGGTCAAGCCCCAGTTCATTACGAAGTGTCAGCCCCTTCGCCAACCTGCTTTCTGCATAAATATTACCCTGGGTGCGATAAGCAATCGCATTGTTTTTAGCATCCTCTACATCAATCAGTCCATTGTAGTAAGTCGTAGTAGGTGTATTATATAATACACCTTCCTGATTCCTGGGAGGGGTAATGGGTGCCATGGCTACCAATTGCATGGGTGTGTTGAATGCATTGTCAGCAGCTACTCTCTTTCTGTGTGACTTGGCAAGACTCATATTGATACCCATCTTCAACCAGTTATTTAACTGGTTATCCATATTGAAACGCAAGCTCATCCGTTTGAATCTATTGGCGATCAAAATACCATCCTGGTTGTTGATACTTCCACTTAGATAGAATTTATTCCTGTCAGTCCCGCCCTGGGCAGTTAATTCTATGAGGCCCATTTTTGCATCATCATCAAAAGCCAGGTCTTCCCAGTTGGTATTTGTCTGAAGCGTTCTCCAGTTGCTATACCCGCTATATCGTGTAAAGCGTCCTTCAATATATGTAGTCATGTCAGCGATTGCTGCTGCTTCTGTGGCATATCCCCTCCAGTTGCCCGCCCGGTTGAAATGGTATTTTGCGGTATTGACAGCTGCTTCCTTAAAAAACTCCACGTATTCCGCCGCGTCTAAAAAACCTCTTTTATGAGTAGGATTTTGAACACCATATTGTGTGTTAAGGGTAAATTTTACTTTACCAGCTTTACCTCTTTTAGTAGTAATAAGAATAACTCCATTTGCAGCGCGGCTACCATAAATAGCAGATGCCGATGCATCTTTAAGTATGTCAAAAGATTCTACGTCATTAAAATTAATATCGGAAGAAGCGCTTCCGTAAACACCTCCAACAAGGGGCACACCATCCACTACATATAACGGTTCATTACTGCCATTGAGTGAACTGGCGCCACGGATTCTGATTTTAATACCCTCACCAATTTTACCATTTTGTCCTTCTACAAATACACCGGCCGCTCTTCCCTGTAATGTTTGCGCGAGATCAGCTACAGGTAAGTTTTGTACTTCGGAACCTTTAACCCTTGAAATTACACTGGTGACGTCTCTTTTTACCTGTGTGCCATAGCCTACCACCAGTACTTCATTCAGGTTTTTTACTGCAGTGCTCATAGAAACATCGGCTGTAGTTCCTTTAACTTCTATTTCCTGGTCTTCAAAACCAACATTGGAAAAAATTAATGAATTCAGACCTTTGGGGAGGGTGATCGAAAATGCACCATCATTGCCGGAGAATGTTCCTGTGTTGGAGCCTTTAACTTTTATGGATACACCGGCTAATGGTGATCCGTCTTTTGCGTCTGTAACCTTACCGGTTACTGTTTTTGTTTGCGCCCATAATAGCTGAACGGATAATAGTAGCCCCGCCAGCATAAGCAGTTTAATTTTTCTCATGTGCATTGAGTTTTAGATGTAGTTGTTCGAAAGTATCTACAACACAATATAGTTTAAAAAGCACACTGGTAAAGCCGGATTTACCGTATAAAATAAATCTTGACTTTGGTTAAAAATTACTGGGTAAGAAAAGTGTATAAAAAAAACCTCCGGGCCCGGAGGTTTTTTTGTAGTTGACTTAAAAAATCAGCTTCTGTCTCGGCTGCCGAGAAAGAGCAAAATGTATTGGATCAGGGTCACCACCGCTGCGAGTGCTGCCACCACGTAGGTGGTAGCCGCCCATTTCAGGGCGTCTTTAGCCAGCGGGTACTCGCTATTATTTGTTATG
>JANWHX010000306.1 GCA_025450235.1 Chitinophagaceae bacterium
GGCAGATCGAAACTGATCATTCATGAACTTCGATGGGACCAGGAAGGATGGCCGGTCGTCGTTGAACAATGAAATCGCAAATTCTGTTAATAGCCGGTAAGACGGTAAGGCGGTAAGTGTTGATTTCCAACTCATATTTTCTTTTCGCCTTCCTCCAATGGAGTCCTTCGGACCGTCTTCCTCCATTGGAGTCCTTCGGACCGGCAAATAAGACATCACTATAATTTGCTTACGTTTATACCGTGATATCTGAATGCACACAAAATGACTTCGAAACAATCTACGCGATCATTAACGATGCTGCAATGGCATACCGCGGAATAATCCCGGAAGACAGATGGCATGAGCCGTACATGTCGAGGGAAGAATTAGAAAAACAAATTGGTGAAGGCGTTCAATTCTGGGGTTATACAGAAAACGGAGAGATTGCGGGAGTAATGGGAATTCAGTTTAAAGGAGATGTAACGTTGATACGTCACGCATACACCCGAACAAGTAACAGAAGCAAAGGAATAGGAAGTAAGTTGCTGAATCACCTTCGTTCAGTCGCGACAACTCCACTTCTCATAGGTACATGGGCAGACGCAACCTGGGCGGTAGCATTTTATCAGAAACACGGTTTCAGGTTATTGACTAACCAGGAAAAAAATAAACTTCTTCTCAAATATTGGACAATACCACCCCGCCAGGTTGAAACCTCAGTAGTGTTGGCAAGCCCGGATTGGAAAAGTCAAGAACATAATCAGTAGTGTGCTGTTTGAAATTCAAAAAAGTGTTCCGTTAGGATCGGTTATTTCGAATTTCGGATTTTTTTTTCGAATTTATTTGGATCTTGTTTCTTGGAACTTAAGATGAAACTTATCGACATTGTCCGATAATCGAATCTAAAATTGGATCATCGGCAAATCCGGTTGCAATCCGAAATAAACCTGTCCCGCTGTTTCATACCGGCTTTCATTCATAAAACCATGCTGCCTGAGTACCTGCGCATCCGTGATATAATGTGCAAGTTTATTCTTCATATAAATTCCACTCGATCCTGCGGCGGTGTATACCAACTCAATCGCTTCCACACAACTTTGATTGGCATGGGTAGCGGCAAGCAGTAACCCGGCTTTTTCCTCCAGCGTGATAGTCTCACCCGCAATTACTTTATCCCAGCATGAAGCCAGTTTATCATGCAGGTATGCACGGCTTGATTGAACTAATGCTTCGGCCCTTCCCAATTTCCGTTGAACAACACCCCTTTCTCGTATTGGCACCATTGAACCAAGGGCTGTTTTCTTTTCAGCAACTATTTTTAGTTCGTTAATAGCGTTAGCTGCAACTCCGATTGTTACCGGGGCAAGAAGACCAGCAACATTGGCACCCGCCATGGGAAACCGGTATAGCGGGCCAGTATAAAACCTGTTTGGTTGAAACACCGGTACCAACGCGAATAGAAGATGATCGGGTACAAATACATCCTTCGCTTCAATATCATTGCTATCCGTTGCCCGCATTCCAAGTACATTCCACGTGTCTATTATTTCACAATCATTTACTCTCATAAAAACACCAAGCACTTCCGGTCGTCCCTCTGTTAATTTGGGTTGTTCCCCTTCCATTACCAGGGCTGTGACGAAAACCCATTGTGCTTCATGAACATTACTAACAAGCGGGTTTTTTCCATTAATAAGATAACCTCCTTTCGCACGGTTTGCCTTCATAGCAGGATGGACGCTGCCGGCAATGAAAGGATCATAACCATCAGAAAATATTTCCTCAATTCCTTTTTCCGGGAGGCGGCTGCCCACAGTATGGCTTGAGTTGCCAACCATCATTGACCAGCCTGCCGCGGTATTATGCCTGGCTACTTCCTCAATTACTTTTGCCGTTGTCAGTGGATCAGTTTCGACGCCACCGAGTGATTTTGGAAGATATAATTTATAAAATCCGGCTTCTTTAAGCGCATTTACCACTGACGCAGAAAGCCTTCCATTGTTTTCTTCTTCAACGATGTTTTGACTTATTGTTGGTCCCAGATCACTGGCACGCTGTTCAAGATTTTTTTCGGTTGCGACCATTGTCATTTCAGTCATAGTTTCCATGTCAATAAAGTTTTAAAAATAAAATAATAGTTAACTCTTGTTTGAATGGAGGAGGCCTGTGTTATTTATTAATTCAAAAATAAAAATATTCTATTTTCCAAATCCGCGGAAAAGCAAGAGCATTTCAGCCCCTAATTTATTGCGTTTTTTCACGGGAGTCCATAGCATGTTCATGCGTATTTGTATTCTCACGACCCTATTAATTTGAATAAAAATGAAAAAGAGCAGCAGGTTTGAAAAGCTCAGGAAGCCTCTAGGCGGTCTTCGGTCATGAAATCAGCGGCTTTAATAAAAGACCAGTGGTTTGAAGTTTTCTTCCACATTAACATGCTCTTTGATTACCCGCCCTTCTTCGTAAATGACGATGATTGATTTCCTGGGATTGTCAGTTAATCTTCTTAGGCGAAATATTGTAGAAATGATATGTCCCTGGTCAACCCATTCAAATCTTTCCTTTACTTTCAGATAATCTTCAAGCGAAGTAATAATTTCCCCGGTCTTTAATACATGAATAGTATAAACTCTTGCGAAATCGGGTAGCTGGTAGGTCTGGATGTGGCTCATGGTATACTGATGGGAAATACAATCTACCGTGAAAATATTTCGAAATAAAAATAAATTGTCCACAGGAATTGAACCCGGTCAGACGGAGACCGTCAGACCGGGTTCCGATTTAGAAAATATACCTCAGGCCAAACTGCATCTGCCAGCGTGATACCAGGTCCGGGCTGGCAGTGAACGTACCCCGTGGTGTCGGATCAAACTGGTAGGTTGGCGTGCTGCCGGATAATGCAACAGAAATTGGCTGATAATAACCGGAATTCGTTGCAGTCTTAACAACACCCCATTCACTATTAAGCATATTGCCCAGGTTAAGTATATCAATGCTGAACTGTATTGTTTGAGCTCTTCCCGCTTTAAATTTAAAATCCTGTAATATCCGTAAATCAACCTGGCTGAACCAGGGCATTTCGGCTCCATACTTTTCAGTGTACTGGCCTCTCCTGGCCCGAAGATATTCATCCTGTTGAATAAACCATTTAAAAGCCACTCGCTGAGAAGCTGCATTTTGTACAACCCCATTGACATCTGTAATAGAGGCAAAACTCATAAGATCAATTTCAGCATCTGTCGGTACATATAACAAATCATTGCTTGCGGTCCCATCATTATTAATATCACCTCCATAAACATAAGCAAAACGATTACCCGAGGTTGCGCTTGCAAACAATGAAATTGTCGTCGCTACCCCTTTCTTCGCACCGTACTCACATCGTTTTGATACTACACCAATGAATCTGTGTTTGTTCCCGTACAGCGAAGGCGTTAACCTTGCTTCGTTGGCATTATTCAATATCGGGTTGCGGTCAAAAGCATCACTTGAAATCTCTGCTGATATCGAGCTGGCATCTTTAGCGATCAAATAATTATAGCCGATCATCGCGTATAATCCGTTCGTAAAAGTTTGTTGTGCCTGTGCGGTAATATTAAACTGGTAACCTACATCGGTATTAGTAAATACATAAGTATTGGCGGTCCCCTGGTTGGCAACAGTATAAATTTTTCTTTTGTCACCGGTCGCGGAATTTAATGTTCCTGTGGGCGTTCCCAGTTTGTAGTTTCGCACCATCATTCCTTTTACATCCTTTGTGTATGCGACATCAACAGAAAATATTGTTCCGCGGGGAATCCGGAAATCGGTTCCAAGGTTTGTTCTCCACACCTGGGGCCATCTGAAATCTTTATCGGTAGCATTATAAAAGAAACTGAACGGATTGCCAATATGATTTCCTACCCAGACAAAGGGAAAACGACCGGTAAATAAACCCGATCCACCTCTTACCTGCACGCTTCTGTTACCTTTCACATCCCAATTAAAACCTAGTCGCGGAGATAATAAGGTCCCGCTCGGCAAACGCGTATTATCAAGATCCTTATCTTTTCCATTAGTTACCGGTTTTCCATCGGCATCAAACAAGGTCAGGTTGTCATTATTCTGTACCGTGGGTTCTCCTTCAGTATAAGAATTAGCAAACGTTCCATCGGGATTGAGATTGGCACTGCGGTACCGGGCATTAAACAAAAGTGATTTATCAACACGTAAACCAAAAGTCAGCCTGAATTTGTCGCTGGCCTGCCATTCATCCTGCGCATATAATGATGCCTGGCCCACGGTTAAATAATACCAGGTCCATTGATCTGCAGCGGCGTGATTTTTTGCATAGTTTACATCGACATCAAGCGGGTAAGCTCCAAATACAACCTTACCGCCAACAGGTACACTGTCTTTGAAGGTTTGTATATCTATATCGCCAAATAATGTCGGGCCATAGCCGGTCAGGTTAAATGAATTTGCGAATTTGAATGATTCATAGGAAACACCTGCTGTGATCGTATGTTTTGTTTTATAAATAGTAAAATCATTGGTTGCCTGGAAAGCATCCTGGTTCAAACGGTTATAAATTGAAAATGGCTCATGTCCTGCAATGATATATCGTGTTCCATATTTTGAAATATTAACCACAGGGAACGGAACTGAAAATGGGTTTCTTTTATCCTTGAATTGCGTATAAACCAGTCTCAATTTATTCGCATAATTCCCTTTCCAGTTCGATCTCAATTCTGAACTAAAAGAATGGAGTTTGTTCACAATCTCGTACCCCGAATTGCGAAACTGCAATGTGGTATAATCGGGCCCCCGGCGTCCAATGGCGCTTGGGTGCGCAGGTTTATCTTTGGTGGCATCTAATCCATTGTAAGTAAAAGACAGTTTATGAACATCACTGATATTCCAATCTAATTTAGCCAGCCATTTGTAATTTGTCTGGTCATGCGTAAAGCCCTGGTAAGGTCCTGTGTCGTAGCTAAATCTTGTTTTCAAAATACTGCTGACATCAAGCAGGTCCTGTTCAAGCACTCTTGAGGTGGTTGGTTTTCCTATGTTAGATGTATTTCTTGCCTGGAAAGCCGTTGCTTCATCCGTTCTTTGTTCTGTTTCGAAGCTTAGAAAATAGAATATTTTGTTTTTAATGATCGGCCCGCCGAGTGCAGCCCCAACCTGCCATTGTTTTAAATCGGGTACTGTAATTGTTGTTTTATCTACTTTTTTACCCGTAAGACTTTGATTGCGGAAAAAGCCATAGACAGTTCCCGTAGTAGTGTTGCTTCCTGATTTTGTGACAGTGTTGACACCCGCACCTGTAAAGCCGGCCTGTGTTACATCATATGGAGCAATGTTCACCTGTATCTGGTCAATGGCATCAAGTGATACCGGTTGCGCATTTGTTTGACCACCGGGGGTAGGCGCATCCAGGCCGAAAGGATTATTAAATACAGCCCCATCCAGCGAAAAGTTATTGTATTGACCATTTCTTCCGGCAAATGACATTCCGTTATAGGTGGCAGAAGCAGAAGGAGTCAATCGTAAATAATCATCGGCAGAACGGGAAATGGTTGGCAATGACCGGATCATCCGGTTATTAATATTAGTTGACGCCCCGGTTCTTTTATCATCAAATATCTTTGACCGGGCGGTAACTGTAACGCCTCCAATTTCGGTGGACTTCTCGTCGAGTTTGAACTCGACCGTATTATTCAAACCAAGCTCAAGGAATATATTCTCCGAGACTGCTTTCTGGTAACTGACATGATTGACCGTCACTTTATAAGGACCACCAACCCGTAAATTGGAAACAGTAAACCGGCCATCCGATTTAGTAATGAGCGTTTGACTGATACCTGCGTCAGGATATTCCACTGTTACCGTTGCAGAAGTGAGTGCCGTCCCTTTCGAGTCCCTAA
>JANWHX010000307.1 GCA_025450235.1 Chitinophagaceae bacterium
AAAGCTGTTTGGCCAGAAATTCCTGTCCTGTCGTTCAACCAGGTCGTCGCGGTTTGTTCTTGTGAGTTCATCAAAGGCAGCGGCGGCTTCGGCATTCAAAATAATGCTGATAAAATTATTCGGGTAGTGCGTCGAGTCGGGAAATGTAACCGGTTCAACATTGATTCCAAGATCTTTGTAAAAATTGACCACCTTCCATTCCGGGGCATCTTTATTCAGCTTGTTAAAATAGTTTTCCGCATATGCAATTCTTAATTTTTTAATATCGGTTTTCGGATCATAATTGAATGCATGATCAACTGCGCCCGGATCTTTTCCATCAGTTCCTTTTATATAATAAAAGACAATCGCATCATCTTCGGCGCTTCTGCAAATGGGACCAGCTTTATCCAGGCTCCAGCAAAGTACCATCGCTCCCGAACGGCTGACAGATCCAAATGTGGGTCTTAGGCCCGTGGCTCCGCAACGAGTGGATGGAGATACGATCGATCCCAATGTTTCGGTACCAATTGTAAAAGGAAGCAGTCCCGCCGCAACAGAAGATGCCGACCCGGCAGATGACCCGCTGGAGCCCTGCTGAAGGTTCCATGGATTTTTTGTTTCGCCGCCAAACCATTTGTTATTATTGGCGAGGGCGCCCATAGAGAGCTTGGCGCATAATACAGCTCCCGCTTTTCTTAGCTGCTGGTAAACAAAAGCATCTTCATCAATCAACTGGTCTTTGTATGGCGTAGATCCCCAGGTTGTTTTGTATCCTTTTACCGCGAACAGATCTTTTAATCCATAAGGAATTCCATGAAGCAGACCATGGTAAATTCCTTTTTTCAAATCTTCATCCGCCTGTTTTGCCTGTCGCAGGGCAAGGTCTTCTGTCAGGGTGATAACGGAGAGCAAGGTATCGCCCCATTTTTTCAACCGGTCAATAAAAAATCTCGTAAGTTCTACCGATGTTATCTTTTTATTCTTTACAAGGGAGGCTAATTGAGGTATGGTATAAAATGCCAGTTCGTTTTTATTGGCGGGCATTTGGGTGGACGGTAATTCCCATTTGACGATACTTTGTTTTACCGGGACACTGTTACCAAATGGCAACGGGTTAAAGGCAAAAGGATAGGGGATATCATTGGCGGGTAATGTTTGATGCATTCCTTTATAGAGAGAAACATTGGTCCGAAGCTGGGCGAGCATGGAATCTGCTTCAGCGTCTGTAAAATCCAGATCATATAGTTTTACTGCATTCCTGATGAGCTTGATAGAATCTGTCTTCGTTTGCCCCGAAGCAACCATAACACCGAAAATGCAGAAGAGGATCATCACGCGTTTCATAAGCAAATGGTTTTGGGTGACCAAATTAACCAATAAATGTTTACCTTTTATTTTTAAAAACATTGTTATGAGAAAGCTTCTTATTGTTCTGTCTGCATTGATCATTTTATCATGTAATAACGCTGAAAAAAAATCCACGGAAAGCAATGATATTACTTTGTCACAATATTTTAATTACGGCGAAACCGGTGTGCAATCGGCTGGTATCAGAATGATACCTATTATCACTCCGGTCGATACATTCAATGTTTGGACAAAACGATTTGGGAATAATCCGCGGGTCAAAGTGTTATTACTTCATGGCGGCCCGGCTGCGGGACATGAGTATATGGAATGCTTTGAAAGTTTTTTTCCGAAAGAAGGATTTGAGTTCTATGAATATGATCAGCTGGGTGCTCCTTACAGTGATCAGCCTTCCGATAGTAGTTTATGGACCATTGAACGGTATGTCGACGAAGTAGAACAGGTGAGAAAAGCCATAGGTGCAGATAAAAACAATTTCTATATACTAGGCAATTCGTGGGGTGGAATACTTGCCATGGAATATGCGTTGAAGTACCAGGAAAATATTAAAGGAATGATAGTAGCTAATATGGTAGCCAGTATTCCTGATTATAACAAATATGCATATGATGTGCTGGCAAAGCAAATGGATCCCAAGGTGTTTGCGGAAATTATGGATATAGAAAAAAGAAAAGATTTTGGAAACCCTCGCTATGAACAGTTGCTGATGCCAAACTTTTATACGCAGCATATTTGCAGGTTAGATCCCTGGCCCGAACCTGTTGTGCGTTGCTTTACTCATCTGAATTCAATGCCGGTGCCAAAACAAATTTATGTAATGATGCAGGGTCCTTCCGAGTTTGGTGCAAGTGGGAGATTGCTTAACTGGGATATCAAGGATCGATTGAAAGAATTAAAAGTTCCGGCACTAATGGTAGGTGCAAAACATGATACGATGGACCCGAAAGCGATGGAAGAGCAAAGTAAAATGGTGCAGAAAGGGCGCTATTTATTTTGCCCGAATGGGAGCCATATGTGTATGTGGGACGATCAGAAAGTATTTATGGACGGTGTGATTAAATTTATCAGGGACGTAGATGCTGGTATAATGTAATTGTGTTATATATCACCGTTTGGTTATTGGGCTATTGATTGATTTTTATCAACACGCTCCATAAGGTTAGCTGCCAGCAACTTAGCGCAACCTTAAAACTGCAGTTAATTTTTTCTTTTTTAGTGTTTTGATTCTGAGATATTTTATTTTACTTTACAGCCAGTTACATCTTAATCTCCTCTGAATCTGTACCAGGACCACTCCGGTACGACGAACCAATTATCAATCATATATCCTTTAAGCCGCAAAGAAATATCCTTTCTTAAGCCAGCAGATTAATATCCTTCTCTTAGGCCAAAAAGTATAATATCCTTTTTAAAGAACGCCCCGAGAAAGCATCCTGAATAAGCCACTAACCTTTCAAAACTTTGGCATGACATCCGAATTCAGGTACTCTATTAGACGAAAACAACTGCAGTTGGTGTTATTAGCATTAATAACATTCAGTTATTCTTTTGCCCAGAATCCCATAGTTACAGAGAATGCCCTGACAGGCAATCCATCTTCGGAATGGGATATAGCTGGCGCAGGCGATCTCTCCATCCAGGGTTTTGCAACAGACATAAGTATTAATAAAGGACAGACTGTCCGTTTCAAAATAAGTACGAATGCTACCGCATATACGATAAATATTTATCGTCTTGGTTATTACAATGGTAATGGCGCAAGAAGGGTGGGCACAGGAACTGTCACTGCTACGTTACCTCAAACGCAACCGGCTCCAATAACTGATGGAGTTACGGGACGTGTTGACTGTGGGAATTGGAGTGAATCGGCCTCCTGGAATATCCCGTCTACTGCTGTGTCAGGAATATATTTGGCAAAGTTGATTCGCACTGACAATGGTGGCGCGAGTCATATTGTATTTATTGTCCGGGATGATGCCAGTACTTCCCCTCTTTTCTTCCAGGCATCAGATGCTACATGGCAGGCATATAATGCTTATGGCGGAAACAGTTTGTATGTTGGAACGACATCGTTGCCCGGTGGTCATGCGTCGAAAGTAAGTTATAACCGTCCATTTATCACGCGGGCCGGAGGCGGTGGTGGTGGTGCTTCCCAGGACTGGATATTTAACGCCGAATACCCCATGATACGTTTTCTTGAAAGGAATGGTTATAATGTAACTTATACAACCAATACCGATGCAGCAAGGTTTGGCAGTCTTATCTTAAATCACAAAGTATTTTTATCAGTCGGTCATGATGAATATTGGTCGGCAGAACAAAGAACTAATGTAGAAGCTGCCCGTAATGCAGGTGTTCATCTTGCTTTTTTTAGCGGCAACGAGGTTTATTGGAAAACAAGATGGGAAGATAATAACAGGACATTGGTCTGTTATAAAGAAGGAACATTAGGTGAAAATGTATGTGGTAATAAATGCGATCCAACTTCCGCCTGGACAGGCTTATGGAGAGATGGTGCTTCTTATGATGCCGGTAAACCAGAAAACGGACTAACGGGACAAATAAGCTGGCAAAACACTTCCAGTGCTATCCAGGTTCCTGCATCGTACAAAAATCTAAGGTTCTGGAGATCCACCAGTATAGTTTCACTTGGGACCGGAGCAGTAGCAACATTTCCCAACGGAACTTTAGGACATGAATCGGACTTTGAACAATATCCGGGCAATTATCCCTTAGGACGTATTACTTTATCGAGTACTTCTGTATTGGGGCAAACGCATAAACTATCGCTTTATCGTCATGCAAGCGGCGCATTAGTATTTGGTGCCGGCACTATACAATGGTCATGGGGATTGGATGATAAGCATGATCTCGGAAATTTAGCTCCGAGCCAGGATATGCAACAGGCAACTGTTAATTTACTGGCGGATATGGGAGTGCAACCTGCTACTTTAATGGCCGGACTAACTGCAGTCACACAATCTACCGACACCCAGGCACCGGCTTCAACGATAACATTTCCTGCTCATAATGGAACAGTGAATGCTCATCATCTAGTTACGATCACCGGTACTTCAAATCCAAACGGGGGAGTTCTTGCGGGTATTCTGGTTTCTGTTGACGGGGGTACAACCTGGAATGAGGCTACCGGAACAACCAGCTGGACTTATTCCTGGACACCGACTGTTACAGGGGCAGCTTCTATTAGAGTACGTGGATTTGATGATAGCGGTAATATAGAAGCATCTGGTGCAACGGGCTCTGCCAATAATATTAATGTAAACGTTCAAAATATATTTTCGCCACCACTGCCGCCGTCAGAAGGACCAGGAGGTCCGATATTGGTTATAAGTAACTCAACAAATCCGTTCAGCCGTTTTCCTGTAGAAATATTAAGAGCAGAAGGATTGAATGAATTTGCGGCAGCCGATATATCTACAATAACTTCCGCTGCATCATTGAATGCTTATGATGTAGTAGTACTTGGCGAAATGAGTCTTACAAGTGACAAGGTTACTTTACTCACCAATTGGGTAAATGCAGGAGGAACGTTAATAGCTTTCAGACCAGATGCCCAATTAAATGGTTTAATGGGATTGACTGCTACAAGCGGCACCCTCGCAGATAAATATTTATTGGTGAATACTGCGTCGGGACCGGGCCTTGGAATAGTGAATCAAACTATGCAATTCCATGGTACAGCCGATCTTCATACATTGACCGGGGGGGCAATAAGTCTTGCCACACTGTATTCTAATGCCACCACTGCCACAACAAATCCCGCAATAAGTTCAAGAACATCAGGCAGCGGTAAAGCAATCGCCTTCATGTATGACCTGGCAAGATCAATTGTCTATACAAGACAAGGTAATCCGGCGCAGGCAGGAACAGAGACAGATGGACAAACACCCATCAGGAGTGATGATCTTTTCTTCCCTGACTACCTGGATATGAACAAGGTTGCCATTCCACAGGCAGATGAACAGCAACGATTACTTGCGAATATTATTATTCAATCAAATCTTGCTAAAAAACCATTACCGAGATTCTGGTATATGCCAAGCGGGCATAAGGCTGCCATCGTTTATACACTTGACGACCATAGTACCCCGACAGGGACGAAAGATATATTTGATAAAATGAATGCTCAAAGTCCTGCCGGAGGAACTGTTGCTAACTGGCAAAAGTATCGTGCCACCTCATGGTTTTATGGTGACGTTCCCCTCACTAACAGTTTGGCTGCAGCATATAATGCACAAGGATTTGAATTGGGGGTGCATGTTCAAAACAATTGTGAGAATTTTACATCATTTGCTAACCTTGATGCAAGCTATGCTCCCCAGATGCTGGCATTCCAGGTGACTTATCCGAGCCTTCCTCCACAAACTACACACCGGTTCCATTGTATCGTGTGGAGCGATTGGCTTACCCAGGCAAAGGTTGAATTGTCACACGGCATACGCTATAGCATGGACTATTATTACTGGCCGCCAACCTGGATTCAGAACCGTCCCGGCTTATTTACAGGTTCAGGCATGCCCATGCGCTTTGCTGATTTAGATGGCTCTTTAATTGACATCTACCAGGGCGTTACCAATCACGTCAATGAAAACGGGATTGATTATACCGTGGGTATAAATACTTTACTTGATAATGCACTTGGATCGAAAGGATATTACGGGTTCTTTGGAACGCATGATGATTACAGGGATAACGCGTTTTCCGATGCAGTGATCGCTGCAGCACAATCGCACAATGTTCCCATTATATCCGCGAAACAGGCATTAAACTGGCTCGATGGCAGAAATAATTCTTCATTCGGTTCGATTACATGGAACGGCAGCCAGCTGAGTTTTTCCATAACCGCGTACATCGCTGCTGATAATTTAAGAACGATGTTGCCACTGTATTCCTCAAATGGGCATTTGACTGCCATTACACGGAATGGCAGCGGTATTAGTTTTACTATTCAAACAATCAAAGGAATGCAATATGCATTTTTTGATGCGCCGGTAGGAATCAATAACTATGTGGCTACTTACACTGCCGATGCCGCCGCTCCTGTTATTACAAATGTCATTGCCACACCAGGTCCTGACGGTACAACAGCTACTATTACGTGGACTACAAATGAAGGATCGGATTCAAAAGTTGATTATGGTACTGTTTCCAATAATTTGAATTTGAATAGCAGCGATAATAGCCAGGTGACAAGTCATTCAATCAGTTTAACGGGTCTTACGCCGGGCACTACATATTTTTTCCGGGTCACATCTAAGGATCCGCTTAATAATTCTGTAACTGAACCTGCAACGGGCAATGCTCCATTAAGTTTCAGTACTCCGACAATCTGTGCCAGTGATGTGCTGACCGCTGATTTTAGTCTGGGCGCAACCGGAGCTAATACATTGGCCAGCGGCGAAGGAAATGGTGCTGTTATCCTTAAACCGGCTATGAACCAGGATTTCACACTAGGTGTTCTTCCATCTGGCTGGTCGGAAGGGATCTTCAATGCAGGCGGTACTACATTCAACAGTGGAATTGTTACCGTCAATGGAACTCACATTTATACAGATGGCACTTTTGGTCCCGGATCATCGCTTGAATTCGTTGCGACCTTTAATTTAGGAACGTTCCAGAATATTGGTTTCACATCTGACCAGGCGTTTAACAGTAATCCATGGATGGTAATCGGTCAGGGAGCTGCGGATGGCAATTTATATGCAAGGTCATCCGACGGTGCAGTATTGAATTTTGGTGCCGTGTACCTCGGATCATCACATCGCTACCGCATTGTTTGGAACCCAACGAATTTCCAGTTCTTTATAGATGGCAGTACGACACCTATAGCCACACTCAATGTGACGATTGCATCAAACATGTATATTAATATAAGCGACGTTTTTAACACTGATGGAGCGTTGTCTGTTGATTGGATACGTATCACACCTTACGCAGCATCGGGAACGTTTACTTCCAGGGTTTTTGATGCAGGATCTTCCAAGACATGGGGAAGTGCAAACTGGAACACTGATTTGCCTGCCGGAACTAACGTTGTTATTTCAGCAAGGACAGGTAACACTTTAGTTCCGGATGGAACATGGACCGCGTTTGCAACAATTGCTTCTTCTGGTAATTTGGTAGGGGCCACCTCACGTTACATTCAATACCAGGCCGTGCTCTCTACGTCAGATACAAAATATACACCGGTATTAAAAGATGTCTCAATTAATTGCGGTGCTCCGATTGGATTGCCTGTTGTGACAACGCAACCTGTCTCTCAAACGATCTGCTCCGGAAATAACGTGAGCTTTACTTCTGCAGCAATCGGTTCACCAACACCGCTTGTCCAATGGCAGGTAAGTACAAACAACGGCACTTCATGGTCAAACATCAGTGGTGCTGTGAATGCGACGTACACATTTGCTACAGTCGCAGGAGATAATGGAAAACAATACCGGGCCGTATGGTCAAACAGTGCAGGCTCAGCTAACTCCAATGCCGCCATATTAACAGTTAATGTAACTCCGGCAGTGCCGACAGTAACTGTGACAAATAATTGTGGTAATTCGCTATTGACGGTAACCAATGTTACCGGCACATTATTATGGAGCAATAGCG
>JANWHX010000308.1 GCA_025450235.1 Chitinophagaceae bacterium
CATATATTTTTTCTTAATTATAAATAATTATTATGCCAAACAGTGGTGGACAAGGTTGGTTTTACCTTAACTCCCGGCTTGAAATTTGTAATTCCCAGAATGGAAGCATGAAAAAAAAAGAATCTTTGTGGGAACTGATGAAAAGGCTGGACGAGCAGGCCGGCCAGTTCAATTCTCATCTGCACAAAGCCAATCATTATTTTGACAGCGCTGCATCCGCGACTAATAAAACGCTGGAAAAGCACGAAAAGGAATTACATAAATTGATTGGGAAAGTCCAAAAATCGCTGAAGTTGTTCATGAAGCAAAATGGAAAAAAAGTAAAGAAACATGATAAGTGAATGTCGCCTGCCTAATCAACTATCAGTAGTTTCCCGGTTTCCAGCACCTGGTTATCATTGCTGAATAGTTTATAGATAACTACGCCGCTTGCAATTGTACGCAGGTTGATACTATTCGGTATTTCTGAATAACTTCTCAACAATCGCCCGCTGATATCAAACAATTGCAATTTACTGTTCGTCGGCAGGTTTTGGCGCAAAAGATAGGTCAAACTGCTATTGCGATTGACAGGGTTCGGATAAAATAGAATAAACTTCCTGCCCGTCGTGAGCACAGCGATATTATCAGTGTAAATTATCGCTCCGTTATTCAGTTTTATTCTTGCTCTCCAATAGCTGGTGCCTTCAGGTACATCATCTATCGATTGGTTATAGAGAGGGTTGCTACCATTTGCCTTTGTACCACCAACGGTTTTTATCCATTGGCCGGCTGCTGTTACTTTTTCAAAATATATACTGTCCACGGAGCCTGGTAAGCTTAATTCCAATACCAATTCGAGTCTATTCAGATCAAGTAAATTGTAGTAAAGCGTTTTATAAAAACATTTGACAGCCTGAGCCGTTATATCGATTGCAATACTGCGGGCAGCAGGAATGTTGTTGCTCAAAATGGGTTCAATAGCATAGACCAGGTTTGGATAAACCGACCGTTTCAATACAATAAACGTATCGGCAGCAGTTACTAAATGTTTCAGGTAAGGGCTGTCGGTCAACGCATATACCTTGTAGGCATTGGCATAAATATGCCGGGGCCAGGAAAGCCTGAATGAATCCGCGCAAAGAAAATCAACAGCAGGCCGTGTTACTTTATTGATGACAAACTCTTTCGACAGGAAGTCACCAAATCCCGTTTCCATTTTCAGCATAGCCCTGCTGCTGGTATCTTTGACAGGCCATGGATAATAGTTAGTGTAAATTTTATAACCAGCTTTAATCAATTGCCAATTAGTTCCATTGTTGTAGCTGATATATAAACTCCCGGTTTGATTGGTATCAGCGACAAAAGTTTTCCAACGGATTTCGAGATTTGGATTTTCATCCCTGTTTACATCAGACGTATGCTGGGGATTTGTAAACCAAAATGTATTTAGTGTATCAGTATGATATGACAGATGAAACACTATTGGAGAATTAATAACTGTGGTCCCTGTGACTCTTACCTGATAATTACCTGCTACTGGCATCACAATGCTTATTTGCTCTGCGGTATTCAAAGAATCTCTTTTTCGCACAGGCAATTTTGCCAACGAATCAACATGCGGCGCTGCACTGAGACTCCAGGGTTTGTAGATGGTACCGCTTCCAACGTGCACCAGTTCAATGTCGAGGTCGTTGATCAATGCCCTGTTGTTGTTAGGAGGAGCAGCGCTATCTGTCCAGCACAGCGTCAGCTTTATTTGAGCGGCATTAGCCGGAACAGAAATTGTTTTTGTCCATTGCTGTCCTTGCGACAAAAGGCTGCCATCATATTCTTTTTGCCCGATGCTTTTTATTGCAGCATAACTATTCAATAAACCATAACCTGTTTTGTAGTCAATACCCGGATTGAAAATATCCTCGGCCGTATTAAATAAAACAGCTTTAATTAATGAAGCCGGGGGCAAGAGCTGACCATTACTATCCGCGAAAACCTGTTGCATGACAGCTATAGTGCCGGTAACCACAGCCGCCGCATCGGAAGTGCCATTGGGTCCTAACGCTATCAACTGGGGCGCTAACCTTCCATCATAGACTGGTCCCGCCGAGCTTTCCGCAGGAATATTTCCTTTATTATCTATGGCGCCGACAGTAATAATGTTCTTTGCCATTTTAAAATTGCCCGTGAGGTTGGCATACCCGGCGATATTTGAATATTTGCCATCGGTCGCGAAAGATGCGCCCCTGTTGCCTGCGGAAAAAACATGGACGAAATTCTTATTTAGCCATGAATGAACATCATAGCTGACAGCTTCTGCCCCATAGAATTGCTGGATAACAGTACCATAAGAATGATTTTGCACCGTTACTCTATTCGCATTCAAAACAACTGCGTCGTCCGCAAACAGGTTATCGAAACTGCTTGAAAAAAACCTGCAACCATTGGCGATCCCCCTCCCATCATAAAAACTATTACCTGCGCCACCAATGATGGTCGAAATAACCGTCGCATGATTCGTAACATTCGGTGAAGCGATCGCTGATGAAAGCACCCGTTTGTAAAGGTCGATATCTGTTTCATCCATTCTTTGTTCCTTCACTCCTGCCACTATGTTTTTTCCGTTGGCGCCCGGGAGTGAATGGTCAACAGCGTTGATACCATGAAAACTCCGGTTATACCCGATGATACTGATCTCTGAGTGCGGTTCTGCCCGGACATCGATAAAGGTTACCTCCTTTGTCGGCGCCAGTTTTTGCGCAATAAATCTTGCCGTCGCTCTTATTGACACGGATTTTGACGGCCTGTCGACCGCGATGATCCTTATCTCCGGATTTACCTCTTGCAGAAAAGCTAATAGTGTATCAATGTTCGAAGATGACAGAATGAATTGCTGCAGCTCTCCTGTTTTCTTTTCAAATATTCTATCAGCAAAGGGAGAGAATTTCCACTGGTCATTTGCTGCCGAGATTTTCAGGCGTTGTTGTAATGAATCGAGTACCAACTGGCTGGTCACTTCAATGATTGCGGTTCTAATATTCAGTTGCCGAACAATCTTTGCTGAATTCGGGATGCCGTGTTCCCAAAAAGCCAGGTAATGGGGTCTTGATTCGTCGAAGCGTTGAGAGGAGGTATCCGCAATCTTATTAAATATTGTAATAGTTTCAGCCAGCGAATTTTCCTGGGCAATCGCATCGCGAGTTGAAAAAAAAATGGAAAGGAGCAGAACTGCTTTCCCGATAATTATTTTCCGTATAAAAAGATGCTTCGGCATTGTGTTTTGACAGGAATCGCCAGGATTAAAAATTACTGATACATGTTGTGTATTCAGATAATAAGAAGAATCCCTTCCGGGATGAAAGGGATTCTGATATTATGAAATACTTTGCCTTAATAAACGTAGTTTAATGCCGTTCCGTCTGATGAACTGAATGCAGGGCTACCATTTGTACAAGCCATCATCCATGAGTTATAGCTCCCCGAAACAGTGGTGGGTGTACCTGGAATATGGATCGCCCCTACTCCGGATGAGCCTTCATTTACATTCTGTCCGCAACTTGATCTGTTCATAAAATCTGTATGGCGGAAGCCAATGCAATGACCGAGTTCATGTGCGATTACTTCATCTGCCCTGTTTGCTGTGTTCAGATAACTTGTTGCACAACTACTGGTGCTGAGTGTAAACCCACTCGATGGGTTGCCGCTTGATGTGGGAAATCCTGCTGCCTGGCCTAAGATGCATCCGCCACCCGAAGTACCGAGGTTGCGGCCGGAGATAACGATGTTGCCCCCCGATGTCACCCGCTGAAAGCGAATTTTAAGATTCAAATTATTATAACGGGCAAGGGCCTGGTCAAGACCGGTGGAATAATGAGAAGGAAAGCCAGAGCCCAGTCGTACCGTAATGGTCCGGAACCCTGAACCTGGGGTACTTACTACATTAGTGGTGCGATAATGTTCTTCGTTGGCAATGATCAGTTCATTGGGAGAACCAACCCCAACCAGCTCGTCCAACTGAGCTTTGCTGAGTAAAATATCACCTTCGATCAAATAATTACCTTCGGCAGTTTTTTCAGCCCAGTTGCTGTTGAAACCTGCGGATTTTACAAGGGACTTTTCACTGTCCGTTAAAAGACTGGTATCAACGGTGTCTTTGGCTGATTTGTTACAATTAATAAATACTGCAGCAACCAAAACTGCAATACCCGTTACATAGATCGTTTTTTTCATGTGAATGCGTTTTGATGTGAAAAAAAAAATTGACACCTGAATTTAAATATATTTTTTAAACTTGAAACAGTATTATTACGAAAGAAAAAAAATATTTCCTATACATGCGGAACCGTTACATGTAAAATTGTTCGGAGATGATCTTTTCATCTTTGACCTGGTATACACACAGCTCAGTTATTTCCATTGGGCCGTGTTCTTTCATCACCAAATTCATACTCAGTGTGCAGGCAAATGAATTGGACGCGATCATTGGATCTGAAACTGCAAGTGAATGCATTTCCTGTACCATTGAATTCCATTTATCGCCTTTTTCTTTGATCGCTTTTAATCCTTTTGTTTCTTTTTCAAAAGCGGGTGTCGCGTGGGGTTCTATGCTGACAGCATTTTCGGCAAATAATTCTTTTTGTGCCGTTTCAAAATCACCTTCCCGGCAGAGTTGGACGAGGCGATCAGCGATTTCCTTTATGTTCATCCTTCAATTTTTAGTAAAGCTAAGAAACGCCCTCAAATTTGATTTTTATTAATTAATAAAGTATTACCTGCTGGACACCAGTAGTAAAAATGATTTGTGGTACAGAATTTGGTAAAAAGAACCCTGCTGATAGGGACCAACAAAGTCCACATATGATAAAACCTTTACGTAGCCTGATCTTCGTATCTGCATTGGCATGGTCTGCCCAAACAAACGCTCAACTTATTATTTCAGGAATTTCAGCCAGCTCAATTACAGAGAAATCTGCTGTGATCACCTGGACAACGAACATTCCTGGCAATTCACAAGTTAACTTCGGAACTACCACTTCGTATGGATCCTTTACGCTTGTTGATCCAACATCAGCTACCTCTCATTCAATGATCTTGCATAGCCTTGCTCCCGGCACGCTCTATCATTTTCAGGTAGGTTCTGCTATTTCAGGGGGAAGTCCTGCCACATCCGGCGATTACAGCTTTACTACGGCAACCCTGGCTTCTTCTTTGGGAAGTTTAAATACACACACTGTCTTTGCATATCCAAGTGGAAAGATCGTAGCATGGACACCTAACCCAACTGATGGCTATACTTCTGTTGTCGCTTCTGCCTGGAACTATCTTTTAAATTCAGTTCCAAACGACCCTTCAACCGGTAAACCTGCATACTATAGCCGCAGTTATCTAAATCCCAGCACCCAGCAAGTGGTGAATTGGGATCACAACCCGGCCGGTTTATATGGTATGCTGACTGAATCAGCAATTAAATATTTTGGTTACTCTGCCAATTCGGGTGTTATGCAGTTGGCAAATGATGTAGCGCTCTGGCATCTTGATCATGGTATGACAACAGCCACGGATAGCTGGGCCAGTGTACCTTATTCAGAGGGACCATACGGTTCCCTGACTTATAATGGGGCTAACCAATCAGACGGAGTGGGCAACCTTGAACCTGACAAGATCGGCGAGCTGGCTTATGCATGGCTGCAGCTATATAAATACAATGGCAATGTTCGTTTCAGAGACGCAGCTATTCAGTCAGCAAATGTCCTTGCGGCTAAGATAAGAGTTGCCACAGTAAGCCAATCACCATGGCCATTCAGAGTGAAAGCCAGTAATGGTAATGTCATAGAACAATACTGTTCAAATATCATCGGGCCGATTTCCCTGTTTGATGGGTTAATCGCTGCCGGCCTTGGCAATACATCCGCTTATCAAACTGCAAGAACTTCTGCCTGGAACTGGATGATGACTTACCCGATGCAAAATAATGCGTGGGCCCAATACTTTGAAGATGTCGGCATAGAAAGCAGCTACAACAGCAATCTTAATCAATATAATGCTATGATGGTGGCAAGGTACCTTCTTGAGCACCCTGAATACGATGCAAACTGGGAAACGCATGTACGCGGGCTTATCGCCTGGGTAAAAAGCAATTTTGGTCAGTCATCTCTTGGTTCTACCATCATTAAGGAACAGGAAGTCTTTTTCTATGCAATGGGTAGTCACACTTCCCGTTACGCATCGGTCAATGCGCTGCTTTATGAAAAGACCGGTGACATGGCAGCCAAAGAAGAAGCATATCGTTCCTTCAACTGGGCTACGTATATGGCAAAGAGCAATGGCATAGTGATAGACGGTCCTGAGGTAAACAATCAATGGTTCACGGATGGTTATGGGGATTATATCCGCCATTTCATGACGGGATTAGCAGCTGTGCCTGAATGGACGCCATTTACGCAAACACATTTATTGCGCAGTACGTCGGTAATCAAAAGCATTTCTTATGGTTTAAATACGGTGAGCTACACAACTTACGACGCAAGTTCGACTGAAGTGATACACGTTAACTTTACCCCGCTGACCATCACAGCTAATGGGGTTGTTTTGCCTCGCAGAACCGATCTCAGTCAACCCGGCTGGACCCTCGATGTGGCAACAAAGACACTGCGGATTTATCATACAGCCGGAACCCAGATCGCGATCAATTCGCAGGGTGCAGGTCCGTTACCGGTGACCCTGGCTGATTTCACCGGTACCATTGTTAATAATAATTCTGTCAATCTTGCATGGAAAACTTATTCAGAATTGAATTCGAAAGAATTCGTCATTGAACGAAGTGCAGACGGAGCCAATTTTGAAACGATCCATGTCGTGGCAGCTGCCGGAACTTCGAATATCGTAAGAAACTACAGCTACCTGGATAATAACCTGCCGCAAAAGTTGATCCTTTATTATCGTTTAAAGCAAGTGGACCAGGATGGGCAATATCAGTATAGTAATGTGGTGCGGATCCGGTTTAAGGCGGGCAGTTTTTACATTAATAATATATATCCGCAGCCCGCAACTGCTTCCATTAATATCGATGTTACCAATGTAAACGAGAGAACAATTTGTAC
>JANWHX010000309.1 GCA_025450235.1 Chitinophagaceae bacterium
AGCACGGCCATTTCGAATTGAAGAAGCAAAAGAACCTTTGCCTCTATCTCTGTTATTCTATCATGAGCCAGCAGCTCTCCACCAAAGTGGCCAGGGTCATTAAGCAGCGATTTATTGATCTGTATGGAGGAGAACCTACACCGCAGCAGATCATTGATACTCCTTTTGAAAAACTAAGAGCGATCGGCATGAGCAATGCTAAAACACATTATGTACAGAATGTGGCCCGGTTCGAAATGGAAAATGGAATGGATCACAAGAAATTGTCGAAGATGAGCAATGAAGAAGTGATCGCTTACTTAACGCAGATAAAGGGAGTAGGAAGATGGACCACGGAAATGCTTTTAATGTTCGCACTTTGCCGCGAAGATGTATTTGCCCCGGACGATCTCGGTTTGCAAAATGCAGTGATCGGTTTATATGATCTTAAACACCGCAAGAAAAAAATAATGCTCTCTAAAATTGTAAAGATTGCTGAGCAGTGGAGCCCATACCGGACTTATGCCTGTATGTATTTGTGGAGATGGAAAGATAATCCTCCGATTGAGAAGATGAAAAAGAAGAAATGATGCTCCAAAAATACAGGAGCTCGAATCGCGCAAAGGGCACAACGTGTCGCTACTTTGTGGCTGGGAGCTATATCTAAAAATTCTTCGTGTATTCTTCGTGTTCTTCGTGCATCCTTTGTGTCTTCGTGTTCCAAAACTGCGAGAGCACGAGGTTCATGAAGCATACAAGGTTTTTCCTTCACTCCACCACCATTTAATCAAAAGCCTTTAAATTGCAGGTCTTGTTCAATCTCAAACAACTGGCCATGGTTCGTGTCCCCACGAACCATAACAAAAAATAAAAACTTTAATCAATCTCTATGCGCAGGTTCTTATTGACGTTCACATCCTTTGTAATTATTTTATTATCCCATGCCCAGGATAACGCTTTAACTGAAAAAGATTATCAGAAAGCAGAAAGCCTGATGGGATATAATACCCAGAAATATATCGACCGGGGCAGTGTAACTGCCAACTGGTTTGGCAATGATAAATTCTGGTACCGGGTGTTAACTCCCCAGGGAAGCGAATTTATGGTAGTCGATGCGACAAAAGGCACCCGCACCGTGGCCTTTGATCAGCAAAAACTCGCCACCACACTTTCGTCCGCAACCGGCAGAAGTTATTCAGCATCCATGTTGCCGTTTCAAACCATCACATATTCTACAGATGTCAATTCAATCCTCTTCCGTGCAGATGGTAAACAATGGAAATATGATCTGCATAGCAATTCAATAGTCGTCGATACTACGCAGCTCCGGAATAATTTGGGCGGACAGGGAGGTGGGCGGTTCAGAGGTGCCGGTCTTGAAGCGCGGTCACCCGATGGAAGCAAGGCCGCTTACATTAAAGACTATAATTTATGGGTAAGAGATATAAAAACAGGGAAGCAAACGCAACTGACATCAGATGGTAGTAAAGATTTCGGTTACGCAACCGACAATGCAGGATGGTCAGGCAGCGACCGGCCCATATTGAGATGGTCGCCTGATTCAAAGAAGATCGCCACCTTCAAGCAGGATCAGAGAAATGTCGGTGAAATGTATCTCACAACCACCAATGTGGGTCATCCTACATTGAAAGCCTGGAAATATCCTTTGCCCGGTGATAAGGATATCCCGATGATCCATCGTTGCGTCATCAATGTGGATGAACCGAAAGTGATCATGTTCAATATTCCTCCCGATCCGCATCGTGCTTCATTAAGTGATGATATCTCCAGCAGCGGAACGTTTGATGATATAGACTGGAACCCGGATGGATCTGAAGTGGCTTTTCTGTCCACTTCCCGCGATCATAAAAATGAAAAGATGCGTATCGCCAATGCGACGAACGGTGATGTTCGTGAAGTGTTTGAAGAAACAGTGGCCACACAATATGAATCCGGGCAAGGAGCTATCAACTGGAGATATTTACCAACGACTAAAGAGATCATCTGGTATTCTGAAAGAGATGACTGGGGACATTTGTATTTATATGATGCCGGCACAGGAAAACTAAAAAATCAAATCACTAAGGGTAACTGGGTAGTTCTTCGGGTTACTAAAGTTGATCAGAAGAACAGGTTCATCTATTTTATAGCGAATGGATTGCAGGCAGAGAATCCATACTTCAGCCAGTTTTGTAAAATAGGGTTTGACGGCAAGAATATGTCCGTGCTTACACCTGAAGCCGGCACTCACCAGGTCAGCTGGTCGCCTTCAGAGAATTATTTTGTTGATACATATTCCAAACCCGACATGCCATCCGTATCCGTATTGCGGGATAAGAACGGAAAGAAAATAGTTGACCTGGAAAAAACAGATGTTGCAAGATTGAAAGCAACAGGATGGAAGCCACCAACGCCAATTAGTGTCAAAGCACATGATGGCAAGACTGATATTTATGGATTGATGTTCACGCCGACGAACCTGGATCCTAATAAAAAATATCCTGTCGTTGATTATATCTATCCCGGGCCGCAGGGAGGCAGTGTAGGCAGTTGGTCATTCAGTGCATCAAGAGGCGATCATCAGTCATTGGCTGAACTGGGATTTGTTGTTGTGCTCATCGAAGGCACCAGCAATCCCGACCGCAGCAAGAGCTTTCATGATATGTATTATCCCAACATGAGCGAGAACACATTGCCCGATCAAATAACCGGTATCCGGCAACTCGCCGCGAAATATTCGTACATCGATACTACTCGCATCGGTATCTGGGGACATTCTGGTGGGGGCTTTGCTACGGCAGCGGCCTTGTTTCGCTATCCTGATTTTTTCAAAGTGGGAATTTCTGAATCCGGCAACCATGACAACCGCAATTATGAAGATGACTGGGGTGAACGTTATATTGGCCTGCTGACAAAAGGCCCCGATGGCAAAGATAATTATGAAGCACAGGCCAACCAAACGTATGCAAAGAACCTGAAAGGAAAACTGATGCTGGCGCATGGCATGATGGATAATAATGTGCCGCCATATAACACAATGCTGGTAGTGGAGGCCCTGGCAAAGGCGAATAAAGATTATGACCTCGTTGTTTTTCCCAATGCTGCACATGGTTACGGCACTCTGTCACCCTATATGATGCGCCGCCGCTGGGATTATTTTGTAAAAAATTTATTGGGAAAGGAACCGCCGAAAGAATATCAATTGGAAACAAAGACAGATCCGAGGAATGGGGGACAGCAGCTGGGGTTTTAAGGCCCCCCTAAATCCCCCACAAGGGGGGACTTTAGAGTCCGAGTATACAACTTCTCCAATTGATAAAAAGACTCTTGCTTTATCGGAGTCCAAGAACCCCCCTTGGGGGGCAGGAGGGCTTTCTCCTTTGGGGGGCAGGGGGGCTTGGCTTTTATCTCACCATATCTATTTCCCACCGTAGCAATACATCGGCAACAGTCTTCCCTACTTTGGTTTGCAATAGTTCAGCCAGAGATGCATCATCCAGCTTTACCTGCTGTGTTTGTAAGGTTGTCCATAGCCGTTGAAAAACTGCTTTACCATCCGCATCATAGATTGCAGCAGCTGCGGCATGCCAGCGGCATTGATACCATCCGTAATTCTGCGGATGCTGCTGACCGATCTCTGCATATTTTTCTTCGAGCTCCTGCAGACCTGTATACTTATAATTTTTTACGCCACCGCTCACCACTATTCGTGGAAACAAAGTTAAGACAGGTAACTGGCCAGGTTCTTTTTCAGCGATGTAAGTATGTAATAAAATATTACAAAATAATTCTCCCATCCATTTACGCTGTATCTGCAATTTTCCCTGGCCATGAAATGCATGCCCGAGCTCATGAATTGCCAGCAGATCAAAAAAAGCCTGCATACTAACAGAACTATCCTGCAGGCCATAAACCTGCTTCACCTGCTTCCGTACTTCTTCTGGCAGATCTTTTACAGAAAGAAAACTTCTCCAGAACTCATTATCCTCAGCCGCTACAATTAATGTAGCATCGTTATTGTAATGCGGCATTCCATACACCGGGAATTTAGTATAGTTGCTCCAGTCAGCTTTACTAAGAATTAATAACGATACCGACGGTTTAAACGTTATAAGACCATTGTAATAGGTCATTACGTTTTCAATCCTCGTGGCGATCTGCTTAGCCCGTTGATCGTAACTTTTGCTGAAATACGTTGTTATTCCTGAGCCCTGCAATACGTTGAGCTTATCATAAGCCTGCGAATGGCTTACAAAGAAGAAGAACATCGAACTGCAGAAAAGAAAATAAGATTTCATGATGTTGGGTTTTAAAACAAAATTCAACATCATGTTTGAAGAGAAATAGTACAAAAACGACATTATAACCGCATGGCGCTTTGGAGACGAACCGATACCCTCTCCAATTCTTTTTCTATGATCCCAGGCACCACAAGGGCAAACTGTTTGAAGTCGCGAATGAAATGCATCTGGTCAAAGTAGCCACATTCGTGAGCTATGCTTGTCCAGCTTTTAAGCGGAAAGTTTTCACGCAGGCGATAGGCCTTTGAAAAACGAATGATGCGTGCAAATAATTTTGGCGGCATGCCGATGCGTTGTTTGCATACCCGTTCAAATTGCCGCAGGCTCAGGCAGGACATCGAAGCGATTCCTTCTATCGGCACATTACCATCATGTTTCATCAACTGCAACATGGCATGGTCAAACGGAAGAACAGGTTTCAAGTGTTGAAGGTGTTGCAACAGGAATTGCTCCACCACTTCTTTTATTGCATCAAAACTATCTGCTTCCTGCAGTTGCTGATGGACCCGTTGCATATCATTGCCGAAAACATCGGCGGCGTCATAATTTCCATCGATCATCTCATGCAATGAAAAACCAAGAAAACGATACAAGCCACCGGGATGAAAACCCACCCTGACCGCTTTATGACTTTGGTTAATATCAATTCTAACAGGAGTCAATTGCGGTCCTACGATCACGCTGCGGGGTTGTAGCACAAATCCCCTGGCATTATCAAACTGCACCTGTATCTGGTCATTAATATAAAAGAAGAGTGAGTTTTGGGGTGTGGGCGGATAAGGAATCACTACCGGACCGGGCGATGCATCAACCTTTACATCAATTACCATGATGCATTGAATAAAATCCCTGAGCAATGGATGTGGAATATAGAATTGTGTTTGCACTTTCAGAAAGTTAAAGAATATTGGACGGAAGTATGGTAAAAGACTTGAAAAGAATTTCCTTACCTTAGTAATCATACATTGAAACCGCCATTATAACCCATTCAAATCGCCTGCGCTAATGAGTACAAACACTAAAGCAGCAGTTGTCATGTTTTCTGACGTGGTGGGTTATACCCGGATGATGGCTTCGGACGAAACTGCTACGCTGGCGCTGGTACAAAATTCCCACCGAATTCAAAAACAGCTGATCAATAAATACAACGGCCATTTCATAAAAGAAATCGGGGATGGCTTGCTTGCGTGGTTTGACAAACCAGAAGACGCGGTCAGCTGTTGCCTGGAGATCCAAACGATTCATTCAAACCTGGATTTTAAGATCCGGATCGGACTTCACCAGGCAACGATAATAGTCGAAGAGCATGACATCTTTGGAGATGGAGTAAACATTGCCTCAAGAATAGAACCACTTGCTGATCCCGGCGGAATTTATATCTCTGAAGA
>JANWHX010000310.1 GCA_025450235.1 Chitinophagaceae bacterium
ATGGTGCTATCCCCCTCCTTGATATTGGACGCTCCTGCCGGTCTTAGATAAGAATACCCTGATGAACTATTAATCCGGTAACCCACATCACCATTTTTATCTTTTCCGGCAAATATTAGCTTTGGCATTACATTGATGGAATTCACCATGTAACTCAGGCCTGTCTGGAGTGATATTCTTTTGCTGAAATTATAACCAAGTTTTATACCGACCGAATATCCAATGTTTTCAGACTCGCCTTGTTTTATTTCATTGAGGTCATCTCCCCTGCCGCCAATGCCGCCGCTGTTGTTGCTGGCCCCCCCACTAGTGCTTCCTCCGCCATTGTTTCCTCCGCCATTGTTTCCGCCATTGTTTCCTCCCCCATTGTTTCCTCCATTATTTCCGCCTCCGATATTGTTTCCTCCACCATTGTTTCCTCCACTAATGTTTCCCCCACTTCCGCTTCCGCCGCTACCGCCAGGTCCAACCGGCCGTTGATACATGTCTTCCTTGAGGGTGGCCCAGGCTACATTGGGAGCAGCATAGACCGAAAAAGAATACCGGGAGTTGTCTCCGTCAGCATAATTTGGCTTCTTAGCGCCTGCATTACCAGATATTGCGGGCTTCAGACCAGCCGCGATATCTTTCTTCCATGAGTCATCATCAACAATTTTTGAAAAAGATAATGCCGGGCTCAGCAGGCCACGCTCATGATTTTGCCTGTCCTTAATATCTGTAATATCTGTGCTCTTGCCATCTGTAATATCTGTGCTCTCACCCCGAGAGTTTGTAAAAACGGTATTGTCCTCAGACTGGTTCTTTAGTTGCAGTGCCGGGGTACTTAAATCAATTCCCTCAGCAATCATTGTTTGTCCCCTTTCACCATTTATATGAAGTTCTTTGAACTTAATGTCGGGCATGCTGGTAATAAATTCCCGTAATTGTAATTCGGGGAAAATCTCATTATCCTCTGCTTCAGCAATATCGAATTGAATATCTTTTTCCAGGTCTTTATTTTGAAGAGTTTTTTCCAGGTTTTTATTTTGAAGAGAGGTTGCTGGCGGAATTTCAACAGTCATCTGGTTAGGCTCGGTGGATGGAACAAGCGCCCGGCTTTGCTGACCGGTTCCCCTGTCCAGTTGTAGCTTTGTCTCCTGGTAGGCGACAATGCCCAAAAACAGGATAATTATGGCAGTAGCTTTTATTTTTAAGGACCTGTATTTCTTTTTATATTTTATCGCGGTTTTCCTTTCAAGCTCTGATTCTATATTATCCCACAGAGATTTGGGCGGATATTCAGAACGGGCCTCGATGCCGTCGCGAAAAAGCTTATCAATTTCGTGTAACGGGTTACTCATAATGAATAAGGTTTAGCTGTGGCCTGGTTTTTACATAATTGTTTTTTCAGAAATGTTCTCGCGTCAGACAAATTCGACTTTGAAGTGCCTTCTGTAACGCCAAGCATGTCTGCAATCTCCCTGTGTTTGTATCCGTCAAATACATAGAGGTTAAAAACTAATCTATAAGCTGGAGGCAACGACATTACCATACGCAACAATTCTTTTGAATTGATTCCACTTTCGATATCATCATGAATAACAAACTGCTCATCATACGACTCTATGTTTACCACCGGTGCCAATCGTGAATTAGTCCTTAATCTTTGCAGAGCGCAGTTTACAATGATCTTCCTTATCCAGCCTTCCAGCGAGCCCTGCTCCCTGAATTGATGTAAAAATTGAAATGCCTTCAAAAAACCTTCTTGTAAAACTTCTTCCGCCTCTTCGCGGTTTTTTGAATAGCGTAGACACACCACAAATAATTTGGGTGCAAACTTTGAATAAAGTTTTGAATGGGCTTGTCGGTTCCCCTTAATGCATTCCTGTATCAGATCAGTTTCAGTCAACAAATACTGGTATTACGTCTTTTAAAAAAAACGGCTATTCTGACAGGATTGTTGGGATAGGTAGTATAGAATATTGTATATAAAAAAGATGGCTCTCCGAACAGGATGGTTGGGTCACCCCAAATATATTAAACCTATCGCAAACTGATAATTTTCTTTTACTGATGAAAAATAGCGTTGGATAATCACTTGGACTTTTACCTTTTAATTCTGGCGTTATATTTGCAATTTGGGCTATCCAAACCATTACAAGTACTGCATTATGAAGAAGATAGCCATAAAAACAGCAAAAATCACTGGCATTACTCTGCTGGTCCTGATCGCTACGATTTTCCTCATCCCTGTGCTTTTTAAGAAGCAAATTGTCGCCCTGGTAAAAAAGGAAATTAATAAAAGCCTCGAGGCTAAAGTTGATTTTAAAGAGGTAAGCCTGTCCCTTTTTCGTCGCTTCCCACAAATGTCCATATCGCTGGATGAGTTTTCAGTCGTAGGCACGCACGAATTTGTCAAAGACACATTACTCTCAACGCAAACATTCGAAGCCTCCGTTAATCTTTTCAGCGCCATTCAAGGCAAGGATATAAAAGTATATGGCATTTTCTTAGAATCTCCGAGAATACACGCATTCGTAAATAAAGAAGGTAAGGCCAACTGGGATATCGCAAAAGAGAATGGCGATACAAGCACCTCAATAGACAGCTCCCCGTCGGAGTTCAAGATGAACCTCGAGAACTACAAGATCAGTAATGGGTACATCTATTATAAGGATGAATCCAGTGATATTAGCGTCGAGGTGGCGGGTATCAATCATGAAGGCAGCGGCGAATTCACCAGCGATGTGTTTGTTCTTTCTACGAAAACTCAAACCAATGCCACCGATTTCACTTACGCATCTGTTCCCTGGCTCGCCAATGCGAAAGCGGATATTGATGCCGACATCGAAATTGATAATAAAACCGGTAAATATACTTTCAGATCGGCGGATATCACCGTAAATAATCTCAAACTAAATGCGGACGGGTTTTTCCAGCTGGTTAATGACAGCACCTACAACATGGATATTACATTCAAAACTCCTTCAAACGATTTCAAAGATATCCTGTCACTGATTCCCGGTATCTACAAACAAGATTTTGACAAGATTAAAACAAGCGGGCAGGCAATATTCAATGGCTTTGTAAAAGGAAGCTATAGTCCCCGGCAAATGCCTGCGTATGATGTTAATCTCGAAGTAAAAGATGGATCATTTCAATATCCCGATCTGCCGGAGCCGGTGAAGAATATCCAGTTGGCCATGCATGTTTCGAACCCCGATGGGAATACCGATAATACTGTTGTTGATATTTCGAAAGGCCATGCGGAAATGGGCAATGAGCCTTTGGATTTTAAGATCTTATTTAAGAACCCTATCTCGGCACAATATATTGATGCCATAGTAAAGGGTAAGGTTGATCTTGCCAACGTTTCGAAATTCGTGAAACTGGACGGAGGCACAAAACTGGCCGGCCTTGTCTGGGTGGACGCTTTTGCAAAAGGAGCTATGTCGGCATTACAAGCTCAGAAAGGGAATTTTATCGCCGGAGGGTTTTTAGATATTAGAAACCTGTTTTATGCCTCGAATGCTTTCCCCCAGCCGATACAGAACGGGAACATGAAAGTGCAGATAGAGAACAGTGGCGGCATAGCTGATAATACCTCGCTAAACATTTCGTCAGGCCATATTGAAGTTGGCAATGACCCGGTTGATTTTACTTTGCAACTCCGGAAACCGATGTCATCGGTTGATTTTACCGGGACAGCGAAAGGAAAATTTACCTTAGATAATATCAATCAATTTGTAAAACTCGATCCCGGGACGACCATCAGTGGAATGCTGAATGCCGATCTTGGATTCAGTGGAAATAAAACAGCCATTGATAAGAACGAATACGACAAAATCAATTTAAGCGGTACTGCGGGACTGAATAACTTTAAATATGTATCCAAAGATTACCCCACAGGTATTACGATTGCAGCTTCACAGCTTGCTATCAATGCCAGAAGTATTGACCTTAAAAACCTGAAGGGAAATTATCTCAATACCAATTTTACAGCAAATGGTGTAGTAGAGAACCTGGTTGGATATGCCATGCAGGATCAGCCATTAACAGGCACCATGAATGTTTCAGCGGATAAAATGAACCTGAATGATTGGATGGGCACGGACACAGCTGCCAGCACAACATCCGCGAACACTGCTTCTTCGGGTCCGTTCCTGGTTCCTTCCGGGATCAACTTCATTATCAATGCAACGGCAGACCAGGTAAAATATGATAAAGTTGACTATAGAAATGTCAACGGCACACTGCTCTTGAATGATCAATCTGTTAAGCTTAAAAATGTAAAGACTGAAGCATTGGATGGCACTGTCGCGTTCAATGGTTCTTATTCGACTAAAACGAATAAGAAAAATCCTGACATAGCGATCAGCTATGATATTAAAAACGTGGATGTACAACAGGCATTTTTTTCCTTTAACACCATGCAGAAGCTGATGCCTATCGGACAATTTTTGGCAGGAAAACTTAACTCCCAGCTTTCGATGACGGGTAGCCTGGACGGCAGCATGATGCCCAACCTCAGGTCTCTTACAGGCAAAGGCAACCTGCTGCTGATAGAAGGTATCCTCAAAAATTTTGCCCCGCTGGAAAAAATAGCCAGTACGTTGCAGATAGACGAACTCAAGTCCGTTTCAATAAAAGATATCAAGAACTATATTGAATTTGCCAATGGTCAGGTATTGGTCAAGCCTTTTAATGTAAAAGTAAAAGACATAGAGATGCAGATTGGTGGTATGCATGGCTTTGATCAGTCAATTGATTATATAGTCCAGATGAAACTTCCACGCAAGTATCTCGGCAGTGACGGAAATAATATCGTTAATAATTTAGCGGCCCAGGCAAGTAGCAAAGGAATTCCCGTAAAACTGGGAGATTTTATCAATCTCAATATCAAACTTGGTGGTTCATTGACCAACCCTTCCATAAGTACGGATCTGAAAGAAGCCACTGGTGACGCCATGAAAGATATGCAGCAGCAGGCAGTCGATTTTGCAAAAGCAAAAGCGGATACTGTAAAACAGACCGTAAAAGATTCGGTGAATGTCGTGAAGAAGCAGGTGATGGAAGATGTAAAAGATGAAGTAAAGAACAAGATCTTCGGAAACAAAGACTC
>JANWHX010000311.1 GCA_025450235.1 Chitinophagaceae bacterium
AAACTTTACATAATCACCATAAAAAACACCAACAGGTAGATCCATAACAAATCAACAAAATGCCAGTATGTCGCTGCCACTTCCACCGGCACTGAACTATACAATTTTGTTTTTCCAAAGAATGCTTTGATAAATAAAACGATCAATGCCATTATTCCTGCCAGCACATGTAATGCATGCAACCCGAAAATCACATACAGGAACTGCCCGGCACCTGCCGATCCTATGAACCTTACATTCTGGTTCCATAATCCCTGGAATCCCAACCATTGCAACACTACAAATGTGACTCCCAATACCGAAGTCAATGCCATCAGCATCCTGTACCGCTGCATTTCCCTTTGTTTAAAAGAACGCAATGCCGCCTGCACCGTCACACTGCTCAACACGATAGCCAGCGTAGAAAACCAAAAGATCTTCGGCATGACTATGTCCTTCCAGCCAGGCAGATTGCTTTTGACGACAAAAGCACTTGTCAGCCCGGCAAACATCATCACGATACTCGCAATGGCAACCCACAAGATGAACTTGTGAGGATGTATCTTGTTTCTTTGTTGTGTTCCCACTAACTCCATCTCACTTTTATTATTATTAAATTTTAGACATCAAAAGCGCCAACAACACCACCGGCAAATACATATAACTTCCAAACATCACTTTCCTTGCAGACTGTACATCCATTTTCTGGTACAGGTTCACGCTTCTGATTATCATAAATCCATTGGCCAAAACTATCAGTCCTAATCCAATCATCCCGGCGACACTGTTATACTCACACATCCCGATAAAATACGGGATCAGGGTAACCGGCAACAATAACAGTGAATAGATCACTGTTTGTAAAGCGGTAAACTTTGTGGGCCCCTTATCCGCAGGTAATAACTTAAACCCTACTCTTGTATAATCTTCATGAGCGATCCACGCAATTGCCCAGAAATGTGGGAACTGCCAGAAGAATTGCAAGCCGAAAAGAACCCAGCCTCCTGTTGACAATTTATCATCCCCCGCGGCCCAGCCGATCAAACAAGGTAATGCTCCTGGTATCGCTCCCATCAACACCGCTATCGAATTCACTTTCTTCAGCGGCGTATAAATAAATGCGTACAGGAACAAACTGAACGCTGCCAATCCCGCTGCCAACCAGTTGAAGTAATTGCCAAGGATGAAAACTCCCATGGCACCAGCGAGAATAGCAAAGGCCCATCCTTCCTGCACAGTCATTCTTCCTGCTGCTACCGGGCGTTTTGCCGTCCTTCTCATCAAGGCATCTGTATCTTTTTCAACTACCTGGTTGATGGCATTGGCGCTGCCTGTCACCAGCATCCCCCCTGCAAAGAGCAATAGTATCATCCACCAATCAAACTCCACTACTTTCGGCGCCAGCAAATAACAAATCACACTGCTGAACACCACCATAATACTGAGCGAAAGCTTAACCAGCTGCAAATAATCTTTGATCTTATTCATCACACCGCTTTCACTCTTTATAATCGAAGATTCAATCATCTCACTTATTTTGTCGCCAGTTGCAGTACTACTATCATCGTTCCGTTCATTTCTCATCAAGTCCGAAAGTCGGAAAGACCGGAAGTCTGAAAGAACAATTGTCTTTTTTGATCACCTTTCCGTCTTAACTGACTTGCCGACTTACTGACTTTTATCAATGCTTACTCTCATTCGCCCCAACCGGCTCTGTTTGCGGAATAAACTCCCTTCCATCTTTTCCATAATCATAAGCCCAGCGATGCACCTCTGGAATCTCACCTGTCCAGTTACCATGCCCAGGATTGATTGGCGTTGTCCATTCGAGTGTAGTAGAACCCCATGGATTGTTATTTGTCACCTTTCTTCCTTTGAAAATTGAATAGAAGAAATTAAACAGGAACATCAACTGAACCGCAAAGACTATAATTGAAACTATTGTTATCATCGCATCGAGATCGCCAAAATTGTTGAACGATTTCCACACACTTTTATCCAAATAACGTCTTGGCATCCCTGCAAAACCTTCATAATGCATCGGCCAGAAAATAAGATAAGCCCCGACTATTGTTACCCAGAAATGGATATAGCCAAGCGTAAAGTTCAAATTGCGTCCAAACATTTTCGGGAACCAATGATAGATGCCGGCAAACATGCCAAACATCGATGCCACGCCCATTACAATATGGAAGTGCGCCACCACGAACATGGTATCATGCAAATGAATATCAATGGTCGAATTACCAAGGAATATACCAGTCAAACCACCAGAAATGAACAAACTCACAAAACCAATGGCAAACAAGGTAGATGGAAACAAACGGATATTTCCCCTCCATAAAGTAGTAAGCCAGTTAAATACTTTGATGGCTGATGGCACCGCGATCAGTAAAGTCAGCAACACGAATACCGACCCGAGAAACGGGTTCAATCCTGTTACAAACATGTGGTGCGCCCATACCAGGAATGCAAGGATAGCAATAGCAAATAATGAACCCAGCATGGCCATATAGCCAAATATCGGTTTGCGTGAATTCACCGATAATATCTCCGACACCATGCCCATCGCGGGTAATAAGATGATATATACTTCGGGATGACCCAGGAACCAGAAAAGATGCTGGAACAAAATAGAACTGCCCCCCTCATTCGGAAGGATTTCTCCATTCACAACTATGTCACTTAAATAAAAGCTTGTTCCAAGATTACGATCGAACAACAACAATATTAACCCGGATAAAAGAACAGGAAAAGATAATACCCCTAACACGGCCGTAAAGAAGAGCGCCCAGATTGTTAAAGGCAGCCTTGTCATACTCATACCTTTGGTGCGCATGTTCAATATGGTGGTGATATAATTCAGACCCCCAAGTAATGCTGACACAACAAACAAAGCCATCGAGACGATCCACAGGTCCATCCCAAGTTTTGAACCTTCCGAGGCCTGGTGTAGTGCGCTGAGTGGCGGGTACACGGTCCATCCCCCGGCCGCTGGTCCCGTTTGTATGAATAAGGATGCAAGCATGACAACACTGGCGAGGAAAAAGAACCAATAAGATAGCATGTTCAGAAAGGGTGAAGCCATGTCCCTGGCACCCACCTGTAGCGGAATAAGAAGATTGGCAAACGTACCGCTAAGACCTGCTGTCAATACAAAAAATACAAGCACCGTTCCGTGCATTGTGATCAGCGCGTAATAAAATTCAGGTTTTATTTGTCCGCCTTCAGCCCAATGCCCGAAAAAAGTTTCAAGGATGGGAAATGTCTGATTCGGGAAACCAAGTTGTAAACGAAACAGTACGGAAAATAAGCCACCAATGACGGCCCAGATAATACCGGTAACCAGGAATTGTTTACCTATTGTTTTATGGTCCTGGCTGAAAATATATTTTGTTACAAATGACTGCTCATGGTGCCCGTGATGATGATCATCATGTGCCACGTCATGCCCCACTGACCCCGGGTGTATATGAATTGTGTCGCTCATAATCTTTTATTTTAATGATCCCCGGTAAGGGGAACTTTAATTAATGATTCGGTTTTGACATAGTAACGGATGTCGTTTGTTTTGTTGTGTCCGGTGCTGGTGTTGTTGCCGGCTGCTTTTTGTTAAACAGCTTATCATACTGTGATTCTTTTTTGGCCATCCACACATCATATTCTTCCTGTGTTTCGACTATTATCTCTCCTCTCATGTTTGTGTGACCTTTGCCACACATTTGATCACAGGATATCTCAAACACAAAATCCGGGTTACCTGTTTCTTTTGCCATGTCTTTCGTTGTCTTGGTAGGAGTAAACCACATAGTCGTAGGTGTACCGGGCACCGCATCCATCTTCATACGAAAATGAATAAGACCAACGTCATGTATGACGTCTTTGGCATTTATCACCAGCCTTACTGGCTTATTGACCACCAAATGCATCGGTTCACCCGTAGCATAAATATCATCGCGATTGGCGCCATCCTCCCAAATCTGTCCCAGCGGATTGTCACCGGTTGTCTTCTTATAATATTTTTTTCCGAATGTCTTATCCTTTCCCGGATAGCGGAATTCCCATTTGAATTGGCTGCCGGTTATTTCCACTTCCATAGCGTTTGCCGGGGCATCTCCTGTTATTTTAAACCAATAAAATATACCAAAGCCCACTAACACCGTCAGCGCAATCGCCGGAATAACTGTCCAGATAACTTCCAGTTTATTATTGTGCGGGTAGTAAAAAGCCTTTCTTTTATCGGATTCCTGGTATTTATAGCCAAACCAAAACAATAAAACCTGGGTAATAATAAACACAACTCCTGTCAGGGCTATGGTAATATCAAGCATTGTATCAATATGCTTACCATGATTGGAGGCAGCTTCACCAAGGATCTTACCTTTCAGGCTCTCGTTGCAATAATAAACTCCAATCAGGCCCAGGATAAGAAAAGCCAACATGATAAAAGCGTTCACCTTATTCGTTTGTCTCTTCGCTTTTTCTTCACCGCGAATTACAGATACGTACTCACTGGCTTTGGCAATCTGAAAAGTGATCAGGAAGCCGAGCAACAGGATCGCTACAATGAAAAAAGTTTGCATATTCTATGTTTTTGGGGTCTGACCGTTTCGGTCTGACACCTTTCATTTCGTTTATTTCAACCAGTGTCTGACCGTTTCGGTCTGACACCTTTCATTTCGTTTATTCAACACGTGTCGGACCTTCCCGGCCAGACACCTTCCATTTCGTTTATTTCAACTCGTGTCGGACCGGGACGGTCAGACTACGTATGATGAATCACACTTTCCTTTATAAAAGGGTGATTCTTTGCCAACAACGGATACCTGCTCAATGTTCTGCCAGTCACGTACATGATCAGCCCAACGAAACCCATTGCTACGCCAAAATCTGCCAGTATCATCGGCACATGTGTACGCCCTGTTGCCGGATCTTTCATCGGACCCGGAAATACCATCTGGTAAAAATCGAGCCAATGGCAAAACAGGATGATCAGGGACATAAACGTTATTGTCGTATAATTTCTTTTAGACCCTCTTGTCATTAAAATTAATAGTGGCGCAAGGAAATTCAAACAGAACATCAGCCAGAATAATCCCTGATAGGGGGACCTTGAGACACGGTTACCAATGCGGGTGATAAAATAGATCGTTTCTTCAGGCTGATTGCTGTACCATATCAGCATGTATTGTGAAAACCACAAATACCCCCAGAATACGGAAAAAGCAAACATGAATTTTCCGAGATCATGCAGATGTTCCTGGTTAACCAATTCCAGGTAGTCATTATTTTTTAAGAAGACAATGAACAGGGCAATCAATGCAATCCCGGCTACAAAGGTGCTCGCAAATGTATACCAACTATACATCGTGCTGTACCAGTGTGCGTCAATACTCATCAGCCAGAGCCAGGGAATAGATGACATAACTGTCAATGCAAAGAGTACAATGAATAAGGCGGCCCATACAGTATTGTTCCAGATATATTTTTTTCTGCCTTCAAGATTCAATGGATTATCGTCGAGGCTTCGTGATAGTTTTCTCATTTTCCAGCCAAGGAAAGACCAGCCGGCAATGGTGATCACGGTCCAGACAGCAAAGAATCCTTTATTTAAAAAACCTGATTTATGTGATAGTATCTCATCATGCTGTACATGTTCCGCATCAGTCCAATGATAGATCGTATGATTATCGCTGAAGCAAATACTCAAAAGTACTACCCCGGCAATCACTCCAATTATTGGAACACAGGATGAAATAGCTTCGGTAACGCGCCGAAACGACATTTGAAATCCGGCCCAGGCCAGCGTGGTAGCGCAAAAGAAGAACATAGCAGCATTGGTCACCAACAGGAAATAAACGCTGTTTTGCAATAAACTCGCCCAGAACCGGGCATCCCGGCGTTGTTTGTACGCCGCATCGCCACCACCACTGTGTGTGTATATATACAAAACAATAATTGCAATGACACCGATCGCCATCAACGCATAGGCGATCGTGTTGTATCGCTTTGGTACTATAAATTTCTCCCGGATTGTGGTCATAGTCTTTAAAAATTTCTTACTTCATTGCTTTTGTACTGTCTCCTGTTAGTTTACTGGTCGCTGTACTGTCAGCTGGTGGGGTTGTGCCTGCACCACCACCCGTCGCGTTTTGTTTTTCCCTGATATAAGTAATGATCATCCAACGTTGCCTTGTGTTTAGCTGTGATGCATAGCTACCCATTTGTCCCTTGCCATAGGTTATAGAATGAAACATAGTGCCATCCGCTAACTTTTTTATCTCATCGCTCAACAGGTTTTTAGGAGCTGCACTAAATGGTCCTTTACCATCGTTGTATAATGGACCATTTCCATCCATCTTACTTCCATGACAAATACCACAATTAACCAGGTATAACCGCGAAGCTTCCAGGTATTCTTTTGAATTAAGTGATGACAACGGGTTTTTCACTGCGGCTGATTGCGTATAACCGGCTGAATCATTTTTTATCGCATATGGGAACATCTCATTGCGGGCGATGGTACCTCCTACCGGTTGATTGTTATAATGAGCGCCATATTTTGACAATCGCTCTTCAGTGGGCGCATAGGTTTCATAAGCCACGCTATACACCATATCCGGCATGTACGCCCTGCCGGTATTTCGCCTGGTCCTGTTACAACTCAGAACAGCCACCCCGGTGACGATACATCCTGCAATGATCAAAAATTTCTTCATTTCCTCTTATTAAAAATGATCAATGAATGGTCTCCGCTTTTCTTTCAAACCTCATTGTATCCTTATCATACCTTCCAAGCCACCAGCCCGTTTCTTTATATTGGACCTGCACTTCTTTTGCTCCAAGACTATTTAAGAAACCAATTGCCTCCTGGTCGTTAGTTTTATCACTGCATTCCAATGCCAGCACAAACGTATCGTCCGTAGAACGAAGATTAAAATGATCCTTCTTTACAAAGGGAGCTAACTGGCAGAGATAACAAAATGTCAGAACCATACCCACAGAAGCAAATAACACAGTCAACTCAAACATGATCGGCACCCAGGCCGGCAGTGAAAAGAAAGGTTTACCGCCAAAGTTTATCTGCCAGTCAACAGCAAGGGCCCACCCGATAAAACCAACAGCGGTTGCAGTGCCGGTAATACCGTAAATAAATCCTGCTGTATGCAGACTTGTGTCACGCAATCCCATTGCCTTATCCAATCCGTGGATCGGAAATGGAGTAAAGACATCATGTATTTTATATCCCGCTCTCCGCACTTTCTTCACTGCCGGAAATAAAACTGTCTCATCGTAAAAATTGCCCGAGATAAATTTCTTAACTGCCATGTTTTTTAGTTCTGAGTTATTTGTAATCCTTTAGTCCGGGTACAAACAAAAATTGACTCCCGACCACTGACTCCCGACTCCTCTCTACGCTCCATGATCATGTCCGTGCTTCTCTGTAAACTCTTCCACCTTTTCATTTTCTATCTCAGTCATTCTTTCTTTAAAGCCTTCCCCATTTTTCTTCAATATATGCTTGATCTCCGCCAGTGCAATCACCGGGAAGAATTTTGAAAACAGGAAATAACAGGTAAAGAATAGCCCAAATGTTCCCATATAAAAACCAACCTCCCAGACGGTCGGAGCGTAATAAGTGCTCCATGAGCTCGGCAAATAATCCCGATATACCGAAGTGACGATAATCACAAATCGCTCAAACCACATCC
>JANWHX010000312.1 GCA_025450235.1 Chitinophagaceae bacterium
ACAAGGAGCAGGATTCATTGGTTAAAACGCCGGAACAATTATTCCGTATATATCTTACTTCGGTAGGACGTGGCTCAACTTTATTGTTGAATATTCCTCCTGATCGTCGTGGGTTATTTCATGAAAACGATGTAAGGGCATTAAAAGGCCTCAAAGAAATCCTGAAGAGGGAGTTTGCTGTTAACCTTGCGAAGGGAGCAAAAGTAAAAGCAAGTAATTACCGCGGTAATGCCAAACAGTTTAAGCCCGGTAACATCACGGACGGTGACAAAAATACTTATTGGGCAACTGATGATAATGTTATTACAGGCAATATTGAAATAGATCTTGGTAAAATAGCTACGGTTAAATATGTTTTGCTGCAGGAATATATAAAACTGGGGCAACGGGTGAAATCATTTACCATTGAAGCATGGAAGGATAATAGCTGGCAGCAGGTTGCTGAAGGAACTACTATCGGATATAAGAGACTTCTGCAAATTATCCCATTGCTTACAAATAAAATAAGAGTGAATATTACCGGGTCCAGGGCCTGCCCGATAATATCGAACGCTGAAATATTTTAGAAACCTACCTTTGTTTAGTAATGTCCGGTTTTGCCGGGAAGTCGGGAAGGCGATAAGATAACTATCTTCTGTAAATCAACTCTTGCCGTCTTTTGGTCTTACCGGCTATTTAAAAAAAGGGCACTACTCTTTGTTTGCGATTTAACCGCTTATCATGAGCCAGGCATTTGTAAAAGAAAGTGACGGAGAGTGGCTACACGATGTCCCCCCTACTCTATCTGCGTTGACGCTTCACCTGACAAGGGAAAACAATGGCGTGAGGGTGTACGAAAAAAGTAATCACTATAGCGATAAACACAAACGTGAATTACACCTGATGAGTAATGGTCTCAGTTATGCAAAAGATGACAGCGGAAAGTGGTATATCGCCGAATAGTCTCTACCGGTCAGGGCTTCCCCGTAAAGACCCTGCATTTCTTTTTCAGTGATTTTCTTACCCTGGCATGGATTTCCCGTACACCTTCGACAGTTCCGGGGTTCAATTTCTTCGACTTACTTAAAGTTCCCACATGAGGAATGATGGCGAGCGTTATACAATTCGTCAATGAATCCTCTTCAGGCAGTTTTGACCTGCTGAGAAATTCTTCAAAACAGGTGCATGATTCTTCTGATAAGCTATCTATTACTTTCTGACTTCGCACAATCAGGCAAGGCAAAAGAAAAAATACAACAACCGCACTTCGTCGTACCATTTACCATTCATTGAAGAGGCGATTAATTATTTTCCAGCGAGCCGTCGGCCTTCCATTGCTTGAATATTGCAATCGTAGCGTCAGGAAGTTTTGGATTTTTAAATGGCATGAACCCCTTGTCCTCAGGCTTGAGTTCAATACGGCGGATCATTTCATCAATATCTGTTTTTACATTGGCATAATTATCAAATGGCTTTTTGTTGCCTTTCCCGGCAATATGGCAGGGTGAACAGCTGGTTTCAATAACTGTTTTCAAATTCGTGTTATACGTTAGCTTCGGCGTAGCCGCAGCTTTTTTTGAGCCGTGGCAATTGTAAAAGACTACTGCTGTCGCGATCAAACCGGTAAGAACAAAGATCTTTTTCATGAGCGTTATTGATTTAAGGTTAAATATATTTCAAATCGCAACACGAAAACTCCTTTCTTAAAAAAATTTTCGGGCAATCAATTTTTACTGAACTTTATGCGATATAATTTCTATCATTTTATCAATTAAAATCTGACATCATGAGAATCCAAAACCTTATCGGCGTTTGCACAGCGGCGGTTGCCCTCAGTATTTCCTCCTGCAAGAACGAAGATAAACCCGGGACTGAAACAAAAACACCTGGAATAAAAGAAGAAAACATAACATATACCGCCGACAGTGTAACCATGAACGGCTACGTCGTTTATGATTCAGGAAGCACCGAAAAGCGGCCCGTCGTATTGGTGGTACATGAATGGTGGGGACAGAATGATTATCCCAGAATGCGGGCAAAACAATTAGCCGAAATGGGGTATTTAGCTATGGCAGTCGATATGTATGGCGACGGTAAAACAGTGGATAACCCTACAGATGCGGGTAAACTTGCCGGACCGTTTTATCAAAATATTTCAATGGCCAAAGCCCGCTTTGATGCCGCGCTGGCTAAGATAAAAACGTACCCGCAGGCGGGTGACAAAGTAGCCGCAATTGGATATTGTTTCGGAGGAAGCATGGTATTGAATATGGCCAAACTCGGAGACGACCTGGCCGGCGTAGTGAGTTTTCACGGAGTTCTCGGAGGCAATCCTCCTGCTAATAAAGACCTGCTGAAGGCCAGGATACTCGTCTGCCACGGAAGTGCTGATAAATTTACAGCACAAAAAGACATTGATATATTCAGAAAACAGCTTGATAGCATCCAGGCCAGTTATACCTTTAAAGAATATCCGAATGCCACCCATGCCTTCACAAACCCAAATGCAACTGCTGTCGGCCAGAGATTCGATATTCCCATTGCGTACAATGCTGCCGCTGATTCTGCATCCTGGAAGGATATGAAAGATTTTTTCGCAACGATATTTAAGTAGGTTAAACCCTATCTGGCGGCTCGGGGCGGCCTGACAGGGTTTAGAGTTCCTCATTTTTCATTAATTTCAGTCCCAACTTAAACATTCAATTATGCCATTACTCATTGTAATAGGAATTATTGTGCTGATTATCATCTGGGTGATCAGCCTTTACAACTCCCTGGTCAGGCTCCGCAACAGGCGGCAAAATGCATTTGCCGACATTGATGTCCAGCTCCGGCAGAGACATGACCTCGTTCCGCAATTGGTCGAAACAGTAAAAGGTTATGCGACGCATGAACGAGAACTATTACTGCGGGTTACCGAGGCGCGGACCGGCGCCGTCAATGCCCGGACAATAGATGAAAAAATTGTTGCTGAACAGCAATTGACTTCGGCATTGCAGGGGTTAAAAGTGCAGGTAGAAGCATATCCTGATCTGAAAGCAAATCAAAACTTCCTTCAGTTACAGGAAGAGTTGAGCGATATTGAGAATAAGCTGGCCGCCGCCCGCCGCTTTTTTAACGGAGCGACTACCGAATACAATAACGCCGTGGAATCCTTTCCGGGAAATCTTATTGCAAGGAATTTTGGTTTCCAACGCGAAATATTCTTTGACCTCGGGACCGAATCACGCAAACAAATGGAAGAGCCACCTAAAATTCAGTTTTAGTTAGGATAATCAACCATGCGAATCTGATATCGACCATGTTTTAATTAGTTCATCCCTCAAAGCTTCGCTCCAGGCATCATCATGCGTTACGTCGGCCTTAGTCATCAAATAAACAAGAATAACCGCTATTCAATTTTATTATTGATAGCCTTCCCTTCCTTGTTGCTGGCCATGTTTTATGTTTTTTTCTTTTTTGCAGACAACCAGGACTCCGGAGTTGCCAACCAGCATTTCATCCGGGTTATTCCGTTTGTATTGGCAGCTGTGGCTATATGGTTTCTGATAGCATTTGCCGGCCATTCTTCTTTTATCCATATGGCGACGGGCTCAAAACCGCTTGAGAGGACAGAAAATAAAAGAGTGTACAATCTTCTGGAAAACCTTTGCATTTCGCAGGGAATGTCGATGCCAAAATTGTATGTAATCGATGATGATTCTTTGAATGCATTTGCAAGCGGTATCAATCAAAAAAGTTATTCTGTTTCTTTATCAAAAGGTATCATTGAAAAGCTGACTGACGAGGAGCTGGAAGCTGTCATCGCACACGAACTAACGCATATAAGAAACCGGGACGTGCGGTTGTTGATTATTTCAATCGTTTTTGTTGGCATCTTTTCATTCCTGGCAGAACTGGCTTTCCGAAGCTTGCGGTTTGCAGGAGCAGGCAAAAGAAGCAGTAGCAATAAAGACAGTAAAGGCTCAGGTGCCATTGTGCTTATCGCCATTGTAGTAACGGCAGTGGCATACTTTATTTCACTATTACTCCGGTTCGGGATCAGCCGGAAGAGGGAATACCTTGCCGACGCGGGGTCTGCAGAAATAACGAAGAAGCCTTACGCGCTAGCTTCTGCTTTACGTAAGATCTCAGGAGACCCAATGATAGAAGCTGTAGAAAGTCGCGATATAGCGCAACTGTTTATTGAAAATCCAAAATTGTCTGCCCATAAATCTGCATCCTGGGATAATATGTTTTTAACGCACCCACCGATTCAAAAACGTATCGAGTTACTGGAACAATTTGTTTGAAATAGATCATGGTTTTTTTGGTCAGACGGAGACCGTCAGACCAAAAAAAAGGATCGCGAAAGCGACCCTTTTGTCCAGAGAGTTCGGGTTTACAACTTAATGAACTTCTGCTTTATATAACTATCGTCTTCTTTCCTTGCTGATATGATATACAGGCCGGGCCTTAGTTTCTGAATATCAATTTTCTGGATCTTGGACTTGATCGTTGTCTGGATGACCAATTGTCCATTTGCGTTAAATACAGAAAGTGTTTTACCTACCCAGCGAATATCATAGGCAACATCTAATATTAATTCATTTGTTGCCGGGTTAGGATATAACTGAGGGTGTAGCCACCGCGGTGCTTCGTCCGGCAATGGCGTTTCACTGTTCAATGGTGCATTTAATCCATGAGAAGATAAAATGGAATACCGGGGTCCACCCAACGCAAATAAAGCTTTCATTCTTGTTTTTTGCCCTTCAGTAAAAAGATTCACGCAGGCATCATTGGAATAATCCATATAATTCGTATACATGTCGCCTGCAGGGCCATTGTTGCATGTAATGCGGCTACCTGTCGGACAACCAATGTTATAACTTCTTTGTTTGGGAGTATCATCAACAAAATCGTCGCCACAATCAGCGTCCCCCCAAATATGTCTGAGTCCAAGCCAATGCCCTGCTTCATGCACAGCAGTTCTTCCTAATTCATAACCTGACGATGAATTGGTTCCAAATATGGTATAGTCAATGACGATTCCATCCTTGGCAGCTACATCCCCCGGTACGCTCGAATACCCGGCCACTTTCCTGATATTGCAAACCCAGATATTCAGATAGAACCGCGAGTCCCAGGCATCGTCACCCATTTGATCCGAAAATTTCATCTGGTCATTAGCCTGCCAATAAGATACCGGAGTGTATTTATGAATGATACCCGTAGTACTTCGTTTCAGGGGATCCGAGATCGCCAACTCAAATTCTATTTCGCAGTCCGCGGCCCTTGATTTGAAAACAGCAGGAGTGTTAACTGTATCCGCATTGGTACGACGATAGCATTTATTCAGCATATCGATCTGCCCATATACTTTTTCATCGCTGATATTCTCATCCGGAAGGTGATATAAGATATGTACAACTACCGGAATCTTAATGGTGGTAGTACCAACTAACCTGGACGAAGTGGCCAGTGTTAACTGTCGCTGAATAAAATTTTCGATATTATCTACTTCAACAGAAAGTGAAGGGTTGTTGCTTAGTTGCTGGCCCATGTGCTCTGTGTAATAGCATGAGCGTTGTGCTGCTACCTGACCCAATGAAAAGATCAATAGTCCAATCGATAGAAAATAAGTCCGCATAGTTCCGGGATCGTTACGAATTATCTAATGCCATACAGCCAGGCTGTCATGCAGCATTCAAGCGGAATTGGAAATTTGGTAACAGGAACGAATTAAAAAAGGAGATTCAGGGGATATGATTGAAGCTCTTCGGGAGGAGATGGGGATGATAGCTGTTTCAAATATAATCGCTTTTTTGAAAGATAGATAACTTTTTAAATCGTATTTTCCCTATTTGACAGGAATTGAACTTATAGAACGTTTAACAGCATGGGATTAGACCAGCCCTTATTTTTGTGAAATGAATAAAATCTCATATCCCGGTACAGCGATCGCCTTGATTGCTGCAGTAATTTTTGTAGCGTGTAACGGGTCGGATACGCCGCCGCCGCCAACGGAGAACCCGGATGGTCCGAAGTCCCTTGGCTATTCAATTGGCCCGGTTTACCCGCATGATACTTCCTCGTTTACCGAAGGTCTGTTGATTTATAAAGGAGACATGTACGAAAGTACGGGAGACCCTAACTATTCCGGCAAGTCCAGGCTTATGAAAGTTGACCTGAAATCAGGAAATGTCGTGCAAAGTATTAATCTTGATAAGAAATATTTCGCAGAAGGAATCGTGATTCTTAATGATACCATTTACCAGCTGACTTACCAGGAAAAAGTCGGGTTTATGTATGCTCTTAAGGATTTTAAGAAGCTCAAAGAATTTACTTTCTCCGCTAATGAAGGCTGGGGTATGACTACTGATGGAAAAGAAATTATTGCCAGTGATGGCACCAGCAATCTTTATTATTATCAACCGGGTACTTTTCGCTTATTGAGAACACAGGCAGTAACAGAAGGCGGTAGCCTTGCTTACAATTTAAATGAGCTCGAATATATTGATGGATATATTTATGCCAATCAGTGGCAACGTCCTTATATATTGAAGATTGACCCTTCAAGTGGGGCAATCGTTGCTAAAGCTGATCTTACCGATCTGTGGAACCGTGTAAGGTCAAAGGATCCGGTTGCCGATGTCCCGAATGGCATAGCCTATGATTCAGCTACAAAAAAGATATACGTCACCGGAAAAAAGTGGCCTGAATTGTATGAAATTGAACTTAGCAAGTAAGGGTCCAATCACTAATTTATTTTTTCTATAATGTAGATAACTGAACTGCATCTCTTAACATCTGTCACTGCATTTAAATTCGACCGGAGACCGTTCCAAAACGCAGCGATCCAGTTTGCCTTTCCCTGCGCTCCGGAAGGCAGATCCGGCAGGACGGCGTTTTTATATTTACTGCTAAGAAGGCAAATATAAAAGCTATCGTACCACATCGGTTTGTATTGAATGATTCGTAAGCTATTTTTTTCCATCAGTTCCTTCATAGATGCAGGTGAAAAATGATAAAGGTGTCTTGGCACATCATAAGCCGCCCAATACTCTTTGTATATCCTTGAATCAGTTGAAGTATAATTAGGAATGGCAACGAACAGTTTTCCATTATCCTTTAATAGAATTCTTAATTGCTGCACATAGGCAGCCAGATCATGCACATGTTCCAACACATGCCATAGACTGATTGCATCAAAATTACCAGGGCTCAATTTATACAACTCCGCCGAATCGAGGAGATCGATGGTGTAAAGTTGCTTGGCAACCTTCCTCGCATCGTTGTCGGGCTCAAGACCAGTAATATTCCAGCCATTCTGTTTTAATTCATTCACAAAACTACCCGTGCCACTGCCCACGTCAAGGGCCTTCCCCGTTCTTAAACCGGTGAATCGTTCAATTAATTTTCTCTTTCTTACCAGTGTTCTTTTGCGTACGATCTTATAAATCCTGTTTATCAACCCTTTTGAGGTGTCGGTATGGGAAATATAATCTTCCGCTTTATAATAAGAGGATATCGTTTCAGCGTCCGGGACATCCTGTGTAAACCGCAATGTACACGAACCGCATTCCATAATTTGAAATGTCTTGCCACTGACTGTGTTATCTTTTGCCGTCAAAACATTTTTAATATCTGTTGATCCGCAAACCGGGCATTGGGAGTAGTGGACAATATTATTCATACAAATAACCTGCTGTGCAGCCGTGCAAAGAAAGATGAAATTGGCAAAAATAGATCTGGAAACTTATTTGATAGATTTATAGGCTTCGGAAGCCCTTTGTGGAGTTAATTCACGCTGATTGCCGGCAGAGGACTGATTAATGCCTTTCTGAGAAACATGAATCCCCATCAAAATAAGCACCACGATGGCCACTATCAAGGCTGGCGCCCACCAATAAGTCCTGGTTTCTTCTTCCGGGTGAAGCCATTCACTCATTTCAACAGATGTCCGTTCATCCTCACCGACTCTCACGGTATGCACTGCTTTCTCCCGTATGATCCTGGGAGCGCTGACAGGCGGATCGAAGTTATGTTCCAATAAAGAAGAGTCAAATTTGATCTCACCCGACATTCCTTTACTCAATGTTCCTACCTGTTCCCATATTATTTTATGTCCTGACAAAAGCTGGTTCTTCATTTCATAAGTAAAACCGTTGAACCGGACAATCGCTTCGTGATAGTGGATCTTCGACCGGTCAGCCAGCCAATAAAAAAATCGCTTTGTGGGAGTTCCATTATCCTGAAGTAAACTGATCGTATACATCGGCGGACTGATCTGCCGGTGTATTACATCTGTCCCGGCAGGTTTTCTTTCTAAGAAAAATGTACCGATACCCGGTACATTAAGTTGTTTATTCAAAATAAGGTATTCATAAAGATCCTGGTACATCTCAGTGCTTTTGGTCGAACGAAAATACGATACCTCCAACAAAGTTGAATCCATACACAGGATATTGACTCCAGCGCTGGTACTCCTGATTGAAGATATTGTTGAACTGGGCCCAAAGATTAAGATTCTTTGTCGCCCTGAATTCAAGCCCGGCATTGAGATCAAATGCCCCGCCAAGTTCACCGACATCTCCTCCTTTCTTCAGGTATGAGGGCCCGCTCCATGCAAACAGATCACTTTTCAACCAAAGGTCTTTCATAACCTGGACGCGCAATGCGGTATTGAATTCGAGCGGAAGAAGACCCCATGCTTTCCTGTTATTCTTTAAACCCGTGTATTGATTAAAACTAAGGCTGGTTATCAATGAGAATTTTTCTTCTACAGTATATCCAACTTCACCACCCAGGTTCAAAACATTCAGCCCTTCTTCATTCACCACCCGGAATGATTTTCCATCACCGAGAGCAGACGTATCATTTATGAACAAAGGCTGATTAGTTAGCTTATTAAAGGCAACCTTCCCGCTGTAGGTAAAATGATCACCTACCGCACCTTTGAAGCCGGCAAACCGTTCTTCGACGCGTGTATTTTGCAATTTATCAGGCAACCACAACCATGGATTAATTGAAGCTAAATATTGATAGGTTGTTTTGCGAAGGTATCCCGTCCAGCCGGCCTGGAATGTAAAGCGTTGGTCATTGGTTCCGATTTCAGCAAGAAAATTGGGGAACATCTTAAAGGTCTTATTATCCCACGTCGGCCGAATACCCAACTGCAAATTCAGGTTGGATTTCCTGTATAGCACAGACGGGGAAATATAATACATGGTATTATTGACCGTTGCCGCCGATTTGGTTTTTGGTGAGAGACGGGTGAGATCAAATGTCACTCCGAGTTTTACTGCAAAATCCTGCCCCACGCTTTTTTCCAATGGAATATCCACAACGGTATTGCTTTCACTATTCTTCTGTGCATCAGTAAAAATGTCGATCCTGACCTCCGGCGAATAAACTAATCCGAATTCGGTCTTGTTGATATTGTGCACTCCCACTCTTGCATAATAAGTCTGGAAAGTCTGTTTAATTGAATCATTAGGAAATGAAAGCGATTCCGGTGTAAAACCATACTTATAAAACTTATCGCCTTTCATACCCAGGCTTGCATCCCATTCACGGTTCTGTGCCGCTTTGTAAAAACCGCTTAATTTAACCCGCGTAGACGCGATATCCTGGAATTCCCGTTTTCCCTGTGATGAAACATATTTGGCATAAATATTACCGCCAGCGGTGTTACCGTCGCCAAACGAAAAGCCAGCCTGTACAAAAGGAGTTTTCAAACTCCCAAAACCAGCCTTGATATAATTCTTATTATCAAATGCACTGTTTGAATCCACCTGCAATGCCAGGGGTTTTAGAGATCCTGGTTGATAAGCCAACAATAAACTCGGATTTGGGATATCATATTGCAATTTCGGTCTTGTCGTGTCTGCCGTCGGCGGAGAGGCATTAAAATTGATCTTAGCCGATTCTCTCAATACCGGCTTGAAAGCAGACGTGATGTTAACTGATTTTTTCCTGGTGGTGTCATTCTGCGCATTAACAGAATATCCAATCAGCATTATCAATGAAGCTGAAAAAAATACCTTATAAAAATGCTGTTTCATTTACGGCTGTTTATTCTTGTTAATTCAATTTATTGTCCGCTCACTTTACTGTTTTTACTCTCATCGTCGGTCACTCTTGTAAGTTTGGTCTGGGCTTCCGTTTTTAGTTCGGAGTTGATACTATTATCTACAATGCTCTGGAAAGTGGCTTTAGCGTTGAAATAATCTTTTTGTTCATAATAAATATCACCGAGAAGTAGGTATGATTTAGTTACCCAATAGTCGTAAGAGCCGGATGTCTTAATTGTTTCGAATGCCGCTTTCTCCGCTTCCGGCAATTTTCTCAGGGCAAACCAACAATTAGCGATCTCATATCTTGCTTCCGCCCCAAGTGCCGCTTTGTTTATCTGCACCACTGTTTTGAAATTAGCCAACGCAAGATCATATTGCCCCGCGACCTGGTATGATTTGGCAATAGCCATATTGGCCAGAGATTTGTCATCGGAGCTGCTTCCGTTTGCAGCAACAAGCTCTTTGCCACTGGTGGCGGCTTCGGCCCATTTCTGAAGCTGGTATTGACTGCGCAATAACCCACGCATAGCCTCCAGTTTATTTTCCTGGCTGGAAGTGATCTGGCTAAGCTGTCCATAATATGTTTCTGCTTTTGTATAATTCTTTAATTCAAAAAAGTAAATACGGGCCGCGGCCAGTATTGCTTTTTCCGCATAAATATTTGGGGCATTAAATGCTACGTCTTCATACCCGGCCAGCGCATTATTCCAGTCTTTTTTATTACTATAGATTTCGCCTATATAAAAACTCGCGTCAATCCCATATAAGCCGTTCGGGAATTTTTGCAAATATGACTTAAATGCATTCAAGGCGGCATTTGTGTTACCATTGTTATATTGTATTTCGGCAGCCGCCCAGGTCAATGAATCTTCGGCATCAACACTAATCGGGCGACCTGCATTACGCATGAACTCCGCATATTCATTCGGCTTTCCTGCATCTACATAAAGTGACTTTACATTGCCAAGGGCGTCCTCGGCTTCCGGTGAATTAGGATATTGACTCAATAAAGTCTGGTATTGTCTAATTGCCTCCGGGTTATTATTAAGGTTATAATAAGAATTGCCGAGTTTGAGATAAGCTTGCGGCTTCAGGCTGGCGTTGCTGGTTCCCTTAAGCACGTTGGTAAGATAAGGAATCGCCTCATTGAATCTCTCATCTGAGATGTATGTATTTGCAATTTCCATGTTGGCATCCGTAACTAATGATGAACCTGGAAATTTGCGGTTCATCGTATTCAACAAGGCGATCTTATCTTTTGAGCTCCTTACACCGGTGATCATCGCGTCCTGGAACGTAGCGTAATCTTCAGCCGGCCATGAGAACTTTATAACATTCCCATACATCGTTTTTGCCTTTGCATAATCCCGGTTCATGAAATAACAGTCTGCCGTACGGATATAAGCGTCCTGGGTCAATTCATCGGAATTCAAAGCAGGACTTTTCGCCAATGGCTCAAAGAAATTAAGTGCGGCAGCATAATTTTCTTTACGCAAGTAGCAATACCCGAGATTGTATTTCGCGTGTGCGGGCGTCGCTTCGCCGCTTGTTGGCGAGCCGGCGCTTACGTAGGCATTGTAATATTTAATAGCGTCATCAAGCTTATTTTTACGATAGGAAAGCTCTCCCTTCCAAAAACTCAGCAGCCCGATAATGGAGCCATTATTTGGATCTTTCAGCGCCTTGTCTACCAAGGTTTCCGCCTCAGCCAGCCGGCCATCATTGATCAATTCGGTGGCGCGGCCATATAGAATTCTTGGATACAGTCTTTTTGCATTGGGCGTCAGGCTGCTCATGCCATCCAGTAATGCAAGAGCCTCCCGGTAATTGTTGGTGTTTGTGAGAACTCCTATCAATAAATCTTTCGCTTCCGTGTTGTATTCCGAATTAGGATAATCATTCAGGAATGATTTCAAACTGGTGAGGGCCTCATCCTGGTAACCCAATTCATAAGAAAGTTTCGCGTACTGGTACGTGGAAATTTCCTGTTGCTTTTTATCGCTGCTGTTAGACGCACAAAAAAGAAAGGCATTTCTTGCATTTGATTTTTGATTGGTCCTGAGATAGGCATCGCCAAGAAGATACATTGCATTCTGGCTTAACGAATCTTCCTTACCGCTTAATTGCTTAAACCCTTCGATAGCCTTATTCAGTTTATTGGCTTTGTAATAAGAATAAGACAGTTCATAGAGATCCTCCCTGCGAACCTTGGCCGTCGACTTGCTGACATAATCTTCGAGGAACGGTAATGCTTTGTCATACTCCTTTCTTTCGAAATAAGAATGACCGATCATTTGCTTCATCTCGAGGTCATAATATTGCGACTTGCCACCCTTTAGCTTAGTTTCCGCATATTTCAGGGCTTCCTCTTTTTTTCCCTGGATATAGTATATCTGGGCTATATAATAGGGAACAACGGCTGCATAATCTTTTTCATTCTCTACTATGCTAAAACTTTCCAATGCGGGTCCATATTCCCTGTCGCGAAAAGAAAGAAACCCGTAATAATAGTTTGCATCCAGGTAATTGGGATCGTCTTTCATCGTACGAATGGTGTTGAAGAGGGGTTTCGCCTGGGCAAACTTCTGCATGGTAAAATAAGAATAACCCTGCTCAAATTTCATGGCGGAGATTTCCTTATTGCTCAGGTTGGCGATATTAGTTTGCTCAAATTGCTCCACCGCTTTAAGAAAATCTTTCTTTCGAAAATAATACTCGCCGAGATGATAGCTCATCATTTGAACCCGGGCGGTATTCTTTTCCCATATTATATAATCAACTGCTTTTTCTTCAGCCCTGCTCTCATTTTGTTTTAAGGCACAAGCGGTGGTATAATAATTGATTTCCTGTACAGTTACCGGGTTATTTGCTTTATCTGTTTCCCGCACAGACTGTTGCAATTCTTTCAGGATTGGATAAGCCAGGCTGTATTGTTCTTTTTGATAATAATCTTTGGCTTCTTTGAATTTTTCCTGGGGGTCTGAATAATATTGTGATTGCTGGGAAAAAGTAGCCGTAGTTAACAAAAGGGCTACGACGAACAGAGTTTGATTCTTCATGCTGGATGTCCTTTAAAACCGTTGGGGGATTAACGTCGCAAATATCAAATTATTACAAGGCTGACCAAACATCATTCCAAACACCTGTGGATAAGTATACTTAGCTGAAATGTTTAACATTTCATTGGTTTGGTGTTAAGAAAACATCAAGCAAAATCGTCGCTGATTGTTGCCAGTGAACAAAGCATTCATCATGAAATTATTCATATCTTACTTTTACTGATCAGGGAATAATGCAACACTTAAATAATCAAATATGAAGCAAACCGACATTATTCGACTGGGCATCATTGCCGTTGCCCTTTTCCTGGCCTATAACGGGATTATGTATCTCATAGGACTTGTTGACTCTTTATTTAATGCGGCATTACGCGACTATAATCCGGGAGGACAGGGAATCCTTAGTTTTCTTTTAAACACCATTTGCTTATTGGGTGTTTCCGTTTTATTGATAAAGAACAGCAGGAGAATCTCAGTTTTTATAGACGAGCAGAAATAACAATTACAGGTATGTTCAGTTTTGACACACAACTGCGGGTACGTTATGCAGAAACCGACCAGATGGGTGTGGTCTATCATAGCAATTACTTTCCTTATTTTGAATCAGCAAGGGCCGAATCAATCCGTCAATTGGGGTTTACCTACGCCGATATGGAAAAAATGGGTGTAATAATGCCTGTTATTGAAGTGCAATGCAGGTATATTCGCCCGGCACTCTACGATGAGCTGCTGACGATAAAAGTGATCCTGAAAGAATTACCGGTCCACCATAAAATTGAGTTCCACCATGAAGTTTTTAATGAAAAAAAAGAACTGCTGGCAAGTGCGAAGATCATTTTGTATTTTATGGAAGCTAAGACAATGAAACGAACCACCATGCCCGGGCCTTTGTTGCAACAACTCAAACCTTATTTTAATTAATTTACCTGATGGATAATTTTCCGGAACCAATAAAAGAATCAAGTCCTGCTAACGATCAGCCCATGGCTGAGTCCCTGATCATTCCCCCGAAACCTCCAGCAGATGAACCTAAAAGCAGGGTCAATATATGGACCCGTTCAATCGGCAGCCTGCTTTTGTATCTGGCTATTGGCTATTATTTCTTTAACCAGAACTGGACGTTGGTGCTGGTATTGACAGGTGTTGTCGTGTTTCATGAGCTGGGTCATTTCCTTGCCATGAAGGTTTATAAATACACGGACCTGGGTATCTTTTTTATTCCCCTGGTAGGAGCCTATGCATCAGGAAAAAAACAAGAGGTATCACAATTGCAGTCATCAATTATTTTGCTGGCCGGCCCGGTGCCTGGAATCATAGTGGGTGTCGTCCTGCAGTTCACCGCACCCTATTTTACCAATGAGTTTGAGGAGCTTTATTTACTTCATCAAATCTCCTGGATATCGATCTATCTGAATTTGCTTAATCTCCTGCCGATCTATCCGCTTGATGGTGGTCAGTTGCTTAATCGTTTGTTCCTCGACAGCAGCCAGGTGATCAGCAAGATCTTTTTATTGCTTTCGATCGGTGTACTGGTTTGGTTTTCATTGTACGGGGGATCCAGGCCGTATTATGCATTGCTTATCATTCCATTTTTTCTATTAACCCGGTTGTTTGCCGACAGGCAATTGGATAAGCTTACCAAAAAAGTGGAAGCGGAAGGTATTAACCTGGATACCTCTTATGAAGACATAAAGGATGAAGATTATTGGAAGATCAGGAACATTTTGATCAGAAATCATCTTGCGTTAAGAGATGTGCCGGAAGCACCACCTTATGAGTACTCACATAAGGAAGAGCAGATAAGGAATCTAATGCAAAACATACTGCAAAGGACGATCGTACAGGATATTTCCATTCCCGGAAAGATCATTATTATTTTTGTCTGGGCCGCTAGTTTTGCTGCCCCTTTCCTGATCGGAATGCCGCTAAGTTTTTTTTGATCAGGCACGGTAACGATCGGATCGCCAGTTTTTGATCGCTTTCTTGATCTCATTTGCCTTTAAACCGTTACTGATCGCCTGTTGAGTCAATGCCGGCAATTCTTCATCAGGTGCAAATCTTAAAGCGATGATCTGGCGGATGCCTAATTCGCGAGGCAAAGGCTTTCCCGTTAAAATAAAATACCTGAAATTTTCTTCTGCCCGGATAGCCCTGTCCTGTGCACGAAGAGCAAAGGCGCGGGCATACCAGAAAATACTTAGCAAGATCAATGAAACTGCAACTAATAATGATGCTGAGTATAAGTTTCCCTTCGATGAATTCACAAGATTGATGATACTGCCGATGATCACAGCGATCACCGCGCCTCCTGTAAGGAAATGCCATGAGATAAGATAGCGACTGTGATTCTTATAGTTCTGTGTAGTCATAAAAATTAATAAATGCAAAGTTATCGGTTTGCAGGGTGCCTTTTTGCGAATATTACCAAACAAAGAGTGCACAGTTGCAACATTCAATTTCATATGGCTTGAAAAGCGTCTTAGGTTTGTGAGATAAATTAATACCTCTGTTATGAAAAATTTATTTCTTGTTTCAATAATACTGGCTGGCGGCCTGTTCGGTTGCCAAAAATCCGAAATGACCTTATCTGGCATTGGAACGGGCAATTCCACAAATACAAATACCTTATCTAAAAAAATATTAGTAGACGCTTCTAAAGATGGCGGTGCTTGGTGGTTTCCCCAGTATGGCAGTTACTCGGCAAATATCGATCACCAGGGCAAAGCGCTGGCCGACTACCTCCGGGGTCTTGGATACCAGGTAGATGAGCTACCTCGGGGTGCGACAATAACCACAGCAGTTTTGAACAATTACTCAAACGTCATCCGCGCAGTAGGATTTTTCGATTATGCACCTGCTGAATTGGATGCTTATAAATCTTTTCTTAGCCGGCAAACTTCGTTGTTGCTGGTCAACGACCATATGACGAACACTCAAAACGATGCGCTTTCAGCATATCTCGGTCTTAATTTTGAGGGAGCGCATTGGGGGCCTGTCACATCTTTTCAATCACATGCAATTACCGCTGGCGTCACGAGTATTCCCTATATAGCCGGTTCGGTAGTCAGGAATTGGGATCCTTCAAAAATTACGGTCCTTGGTTCGTTGCCACTGACCGGTGGATTGCCGGGATCGACAGTTGCAGCAATGGGAATTGTTAATCAGCCCTCTTCACGAATATTTTTTATCGGGGATATAGGCGGAATAGAACAGGTACACCAGCCGTTTGTATCAAATCTTACTAAATGGCTGTTCAGGTAGAAAATCACAACGGGAATATCACTTTAGCACATCGAGAACTTTATACATTTTAGCTACTATCGCCGACGAACGTCCATTGTAATTGTTTACCAAAAAAGAAAAGATATATTCATTTCCATCGCTTGCTTTATGATAACCGCAAAAACCCTTTACATCGCTGATCGTACCGCTTTTCATTTTCATTCCGTTGTATATTGGCAATGCCTCATTGAATAAAGGAAACCAACTCTTGCTTTTAGCATATTTTAAAATTTCTACCTGTGCATGGGTCGTAACCCGGTTGAGAGGCGAAAGGCCGGAGCCGTCATAGATATTCAGTTCATCTTCATCCAGCCCATTTTGTTTCCAGAATTTTTTGACAATGGTGGCGCCACTGTCAGTTGAACCAAATCCCTGTTTTTCGTAAGCAAATGTTTTGATCAGGGCCTCGCCATACAGGTTTATACTTTTTTGAAGGAACCAGTAAATGATGGAATCGAGAGGAGGTGAATAATGGGTAATATTTATTGATGGACTGCGAAACGAGGATTCAAAAACAGTCAACATCTGTGCATGTGAGTTCCATTTATACCTACCCTTTAAAGAATCCGAAAGTAAAACGACAAATTCGCGTATGGGGTCTGTTATTGATCCTGAAATCTTAAAATTATCTTCGTTTACAGGTATCGTTCCTCGGACGATCAGGTTTCCTCCATCATTAGATTGATATATATAGGCATTATCGCCTGAACCTTTTGCTGCAGAAGTTGCCCGGGAAAGGATTTTAATCGATTTTGATAAATGTGCAGTTCCCACGACAGCAACGGGATCGCCAATTTTATCGCCTGATTTCAGGAAAAGATCATATTGATTTTCCCGCCAATTAAGTATTGCCGAACCAGCGCCATAATAATTGCCTATATCCTGCCAAATCCAGCCGTCGGGAATTTGTTCGGAATCCCAGCCCTTCATAAATATTCCCATGCAATTTTTAAAATCAATTTGTTTCAATCCATCGATAATTTCATTTAATACTTTTTTTTCTTGTGTTGACTCCCATCGCCAACTTCCGAATGTTGGATCACCTGAAGGATTTATCCAAAGCCATAAATCTTTTCCAGGATCTGTACGAGTACCAAACTCTGTTTTATATCTAAAATCTTTTCCCAGCAACTCAAAAGCCGTTGCTGCCGTAATGATCTTCTGCGTAGAAGCCGGCGCCAATCCTATTTGTGAATTTTTATCAAAAACTACTGCACCTGTTTTAGCATTGATCACGTACAACGAACTAATAGCATGACTCAATTGTGAATCAGCTTCGAATTCTTTGTATACTTTCTGAATTTTTTGAGAAATATTCTGCGCAACGGTGCTGGTAAGCAAGAACCAGCAAAAGATAAACAAAAGGACCTTTTTCATATATACATCTCCATTAACAGGTTTCAAATTTACCCATCTCCTACCTTTGCACCGAATTTGAAATGCATGAAAACTGTAAATGCTTCGATTATTACTATCGGTGACGAATTACTAATCGGTCAAACCATCGATACCAACAGCGCTTTCATTGCCCAGGAATTAAACAGGATTGGTGTTTGGGTAAAAAGAAGAGTAGCTGTGGGAGATCTGTGGGATGATATATGGCAGGCGCTCGATGATGAAAGTGAGAATTCAGAGATAATAATTATCACCGGCGGGCTTGGCCCAACAGCTGACGACATTACCAAACCATTGCTTTGTAAATACTTTGGTGGTAAGCTGGTAGTGAATGAAGATGTATTGAAACATGTACAGTATTTGTTTGAGCAGGTGTATCGACGACCGGGAGCCATGTTAGAACGAAACCTGAAACAGGCGGAAGTGCCGGATGTTTGTACGGTATTGCATAATAAGAGGGGTACGGCGCCGGGGATGTGGTTCGGCCCCCCCACCCCCCGAAGGGGGGATTTAGACCCCGACAGTTCGGAGAGTCATTTCAGGTATGAAACGGCTGATCCGATGACTTATAGATTGCTCAAGCAATATGTTTCTGAAAATAGAAGCAGGCCAACCGAAGCTGAAAGAGTTCTATGGGAAATACTGAAAGGAAAAAAATTGACTGGACAAAAATTCCGTAGACAGCATATCATTGGTTCTTATATAGCGGACTTTGTTTGCCTGGCAAAAAAACTCATCATTGAAGTTGATGGACTTATTCACCAGCTTCCAGAAAACACTTTAAGCGACGAGGCAAGAACCGCCGAATTAAACAAGCTCGGCTTCGAAGTAGTACGCTTTACAAATGACCAAATATTGTATGACGCCGATACTGTTTTAGACGAAATCCTGGCCCAACTAAAAAAGGACAACCGTGAACTATCGGCCTCCAAGAACCCCCCTTCGGGGGGCAGGGGGGCCGGACTTGGGGCAGTCTTCATCTCCCTTCCCGGCGTCCCCCATGAAATGAAAGGATTAATGATCGACGAAGTTATTCCGCGACTACTGCGGGAATTTGAAATGCCAGCCATACTTCATCGCACGGCTTTCACTTCGGGAGTGGGTGAGTCGATGATTGCTGAGCACATAAAGGGTTTTGAATCCGCATTGCCGCCCCATATCAAATTGGCTTACTTACCCGGATTCGGAATGGTGAAATTGAGATTGACAGCAACCGGTGATAACAAAAT